>JAIOSH010000423.1 GCA_021107685.1 Bacteroidales bacterium
ATTTAATTTCCCGCTTATTGATGAAAATTCTCGTTTAAAAGTTATGTATAGTTATGACCTGATTCTTATCGAACCACAAGGAACAGGCGGATCCCATGAAATTAGTCTTATCCTTGGATTTGATACAATCAAATTGATTAAAAGTGGTGCAATCAATAATGATTTTCCTGTCATTAGAAAACCTATAATTTTTTAATCTGTTCAACAACAAGCATCAAATAACAAATAAATTCCAAATTGCTTACCTGCACATAGCCGTTTCGGCAAAGACAAACCTACTTGCACATAGCCTCATGTTTGGAATTTGAATTTTTAAAAATTAGAATCTATTTGAAATTTGTCTTTTTCGGTTTATCTGGGTTAGGGATAATAAGGCATAAAAAAAAGCCTGTAAAAGACAGGCTATTATTTTAAAATGGCGGAGAAAGAGGGATTCGAACCCCCGGAGGTGTTACCCTCAACGGTTTTCAAGACCGCCGCATTCGACCACTCTGCCATTTCTCCGCTGCAAAAATACAAATTATTTAATTACAAAAAAGAAAATAAATTAATTTTCTTTCTAACCCGAATAATTCACAAACTTAAAGGTTGGGATCTGTGAATTATTTTGACGACAAAAAAAAACCAATATTTTATTTTGAAAATTTGCGGAGAAATAGGAAGATGTCTAATTTAAAACAAAATGGGAATCTTCTCTGGTCGAAAAGATTCCCATTCACCTTATAATAACCGTAATTATTATAATGTGTCAAGCTACTGTTATTATGGTTGTTCGTCTAAGATCAACACTTTCGTATTAATCTTTTTCGAGCCTGGTTAAGTCTGGTTTAACTTTTGCAAGTTAAACTTTTCTAAACCGCTGCTTTAAAAACTCCTTCAGAAATCAACCTTCTTTCGAATTATGTTTTCCGAATTAAGATTCAGTTGTGTAGCACTTTTTCAAGAACATCACTTGTGAATCTCCGGCTTCTTCAAGCTGACCCACTATGTTTAGATTCTTGCGAATCTATTCGTTTGTGTGTCTGAATTAGTTGAACTCTGCTTTTTCAAGTTTTGTTCTTCTAAACCACTTGATTTTGAAGCTGACTTATAATCGTTTGATTAACTAAAATCTTACTTTTATAAGTCCGGGAACAGGTGGGCTTTGTTTTTGCAAACTCCGCTTTCCTAATCTCCTGGCTTTACGAGCAAACCCTTTATCGCTCACTTGATGAAACAAAAATACAACATCTATATATGCTAAAGCAAGTTTTTTTATTTGTTTGTGTTAACATCTTTTAAACAAAAGTTATTAACAGTTGTTAATAAGCTTTACATGTAGCTCAATATAAATAGTCCTTGCACGAAAATTATTCAAAACTGTCATTTCTAATAGAGCAAGAAATTTCATGCCCCGACATACAGATTGATGGAAAATTTCTCCCTTCGGTCGAAATGATAAAAAATAACGTTTTCGTGTAAGCACCAAATAGAGTTAATCTATAAAATCAATTAAAAATATCTATTTTGAAAATTTTTTAACAAAAACAAACCTTTTAAGCTAATTTGTAATAAATTAAGAACAAATTTATAACTTTGCCGTTTTTTATTAAAACTTAAATTATAATTATTATGGGATATTTATTTACATCAGAGTCAGTATCTGAAGGACATCCGGATAAGATTGCTGATCAAATTTCAGATGCATTATTAGATGAATTTTTACATTGTGACCCCGAATCAAAAGTTGCCTGTGAAACAATGGTAACTACCGGTTTGGCTATTTGTTGTGGTGAAGTTAAAACTATGGGTTATGTTGATGTTCAAAAAACAGTAAGGAATGTTATTCAAAAAATCGGATATACAAAGGCTGCGTATAGGTTTAGCTCTGATTCCTGCGGAGTGATTTCTGCTATTCATGAACAATCACCTGATATTAATCAGGGAGTTGTAAGACAAAAAGAAGAAGATCAAGGAGCAGGTGACCAGGGTATGATGTTTGGTTATGCTACTAAAGATATGGATAATTTTATGCCTCTTCCAATAGAATTATCTCATATTTTATTACAGGAACTTGCAGCAATACGCAGAGAAGGTAAAGAAATGAAATATATTCGTCCTGATTCAAAATCACAGGTTACTGTTGAATATTCTGACAAAAACATACCTTTAAGAATTAATACTATTGTGATTTCTACACAACATGATGATTTTGACACCGAGAATAAAATGCTTGAAACAATTAAGCAGGATATTCAAAATATTCTTATACCAAGAGTGAAAAAGCTTTTACCAAAAAGATTGGAAACTTTATTTAAAGATGATTATAAATTACTTGTTAATCCAACAGGTAAGTTTGTTATTGGTGGTCCGCATGGAGATACGGGATTGACCGGCAGAAAAATAATTGTTGACACTTATGGGGGAAAAGGTGCTCATGGAGGAGGAGCTTTTTCAGGCAAGGATTCATCAAAAGTTGACCGATCGGCAACTTATGCAGCACGACATATTGCAAAAA
Source organism: Bacteroidales bacterium (assembly GCA_021107685.1). Lineage (GTDB taxonomy): Bacteria > Bacteroidota > Bacteroidia > Bacteroidales > SMBSF39 > SMBSF39. Next base: position 2,498 of record JAIOSH010000423.1, read on the forward strand.
ATCTTGTAGCTGCAGGTGTTGCCGATGAAGTATTGGTTCAGGTTGCTTATGCGATTGGTGTTGCCGAACCGGTTGGTTTATACATTCACACTTATAACTCGGCTAATGTTAAAGATAAAGAAGGAAAATTATTATCTGATGGTGAAATTGCAAAAAAAATTAATAAACTTTTTGATATGCGTCCATTCGCTATTGTCAAAAGATTTGGTCTCAAAAATCCTATTTTTGAAGCAACTGCGACTTATGGTCATTTTGGAAGAGACTATTACACTAAGGAAGTTGAGGTTTGTTATAATGGGAAAGATACATATAAAAAAATTGTTG
>JAIOSH010000046.1 GCA_021107685.1 Bacteroidales bacterium
TTATTACTATTGCATATCCTGTAGGAAGTATTGGAAAAGATTATGATGCAGTTGGAAATATTATACAGCTAAGGAATGTTGGTATTGGTCTGGGAGATATTACTGACAGGACTTACGATGCCCTTAATAGAGTGATAACGGAAACTATCAATTATGGATTATTTACTAAAACTATTTTTTACACCTATGATCCTGTTGGTAATATTATTGAACTGATTGATCCGGATGGACTTAATATAATTTATAATTACAATGGAGTTAACCAATTGATAGATGCTACAGGCCCTTATGCCGGAATTACAGATATGTTATATGATCCTCTCGGTAATAATATCCAAACTGATCTGCCTAATGGTGAGTGGAATTCATCAAATTATGATAATATCTATAGACTAACTGATAAAACAACCCGGGATCCATTGAATTCTGTCATTTTTATGTATGATTATACATATAATGCAATTGGACAAATACTTAATGTAAATAAAAATGGACTTCTTGAGGCAAATTATAATTACAATACTGTTAATTGGCTTACAAATGCAGTTTATCCATCTGCCGGACAAAATATTCAATATTCCTATGACCCGGTTGGAAATCGTATTACACAGGATGACAATGGAAATATAACTTCCTTTACTTATAACACGGAAAACAGGGTTTTAACTCAGACATTTCCAAATTTAGCAACAATTGTTTATACTTATGATAACAATGGTAATGTAGTTCAAACTTCAAGCATTTGGGGAGTTGTGTCTTATGATTATGACTATGAAAATAGGCTGGAAATGATTACCTATCCTCCACCTTACGGATATACAGCTAATTATTTCTCACCGGAAGGCAAACGTTTGGCAAGAGATGAGCGTGGACAGATAACACACTATTTTCCTACACTTGCAGGTAATATTGTAGAGATGGATGCCTTTGGTAATACATCAACAAGGTTAAATCCTGGAATCAGCCAGGCTAAGGACGTGCCAAAAGATAATGAAACAAAAATTACTGAAATTACTTATTGTCATTGGGCTGGTGAAAACAGCACCACCTATTTCACAGGACAAAGCATTACAGCATCTTTTGAATTTGATTATTTCGGTGGAATGTTGAATTATTCCGGTGATGTTGACGGTGTTGACCCCGGGCTATATGCTTCAGGCAACAAAGTGGATTGGGATCCGATGTTAGGCGCCGAGCTAATTGGAATTGATTATGCGCCGGATATTGACCAATGTTTTGGTAATTCTTATTTCGCACCTATTGATCATTTTGAACCCGGATCAGAACCCTTTGATGACTTAGTATATTCCATCTATAGAAATGACAGGAAAGAGCAAGATAATAGTCCCGGTGAAGATATATTTGGACATATGCTTGATACTGTGCGTAGTCCTTGGTGGCCTGAGTGTATGCCATGGTGGTGTTCATTAAAAGAGCTGCCTGAAGGAGAACTGCCGGGGTATATGATTGGTACTACTCAAATACATTATGGATTTTCTGATAACGACAAAATTTCACTATTCGATTTTAAGCCGGGCGAAGATGATCAACCTGTTGGTAAAACCAAGGAGAAATGCCCATATAAGTACAATGGTAAATGGGTTAAAACAAATAAATCACGAATAACTGAGGGTCTTAAACTTATACGTACAAAGCGGGCTAAATGTAAAAAATGTAGAAAATATACCACGTGGAGGCTTTATGAGGTAACTTATCAAAAGCAAATACAAAAAGAAAGAACTGTATGGAAATGCACTCTTTGGAAGGGTCATAAGGGTGATCACCATTGCGCAGGACAGAGAGAAAAAGAAAAAAAATGGTTTAATGATGGAAAACCTTATACAAAAAGGGAATGGCGATTAGGTTGTGGTTGTGTTGTTAAAAAATAAAAAAATAAAAGCACAATATAATTTATATTATTTATTTTATTAAATATTTAATTTTAAAAAGGAGAATTAAAATGAAAACAAATAAGATGATGAAGAATTCAGCATTGTTGTTAATAATATTTTTTACAACATCAATTTGTTTTGGCCAATTTTTTCCGAGAGGTGGCTATCAAAATGGTACACATGGCAGCGGAGGCGATGAAACCTTTGAGATATTTCTGTCCGAGCCGCAACATTTAATAGCTATTGGCGGAAATGACGAAGTATTTCTTGAATGGGAAAAGCCGTTCCCGCTCGGAGAGATAAAATATGACGATGGCACAGTCGAAGCATGGTATTGGTTAAGTAATCCTTCTTCCAATAACGATATGTTCTATGTCAGATTTAATGCACCTATCAGTGGTAATATTACTGATATTGCTGTTCTTAATGCTGCATCTGCTAATGTTGTATGGGAGAAAATTATAATTTGTCCTGATGATGGAACAGGAAAGCCTGATTTGTTGAATCCATGGAAATCATATTCATCAATCCCGGTTAACACCCATCCTATGGAAGGAGGAGAATGGGAAATACTAAACCTGACAACTCCACAAGCAGTTGACAACAAGGACACGTTTTATATAGTTACTCAATGGTCTAATGGATCAACAACGGGTCCTTATGTTGGAACAGATACTGATTCAAATACAGGAAGGAGCGCATGGTCAATGGATGGAGGCACTACATGGAATCTATGGCCTGAGAATTTTATTATGCGTACTTATATTACCGGTTCAAAGGGGACAACTGTTAAATTAAAATCGGAAAATAATATTAATGCGGGATACCTGCCGGTTGTAAGTATAAGTACAGGAGAAAAACTTCATTTCAAAACCAATAAAATAGCCTTATCTGTACAAGTTCCTAAAATAATCACGTCAAAAGAATTTGATTTCAAAAGTCTTAGTGCTTATAAAGTTTATAGGTCGGATACACCCGGTGGAATATATAGTTTTATAAATTCGACATCAGGATTATTTTATACTGATAACACTGCCTCTAACAATAATGAATACTTTTATGTTGTTACAGCCATTTATGATGAGGGGGAATCAAGGTATTCAAATGAAGCTGCTGCTTTTCCACAGGAAGCGGCATTGGCACCTTACAGTAACAGCTTTGATATCAATAATGGTAACTTCTATGGCACCGGAGACTGGGAATGGGGCACACCTGTTTATATAAATGGTCCTTCTGCATATAGTCCACCAAATGTATGGGGTACAATACTTGACGGCACTTATAGTAATTTCTCCAATTCATGGTTAATCCAGCCATTTGATTTAAGTGCCGCATCATTTTGTAAAGTCAGCTATGCTTATTGGAACAATATACTATCAGGATTTGATTATGGCTATTTTGCAGTTGACCATGATTATGATAATGTTTATGATATACTGGCATTTTATACCGGGGATTCAGGAGGTTGGCAGATAGAGGAACTTATCATTCATGATTCATTATGTTGCGCATATACAAGATTTGCATTTATATTCCAGTCCGGCTATTCCGGTCTTGACCCAGGCTTTTATATTGATAATTTTAGCATTGAAAGTATAATAAATCTTGATGTAAAAGTATATTTAGAAGGTCCGTATAATGGTATAAATATGGATCCTGAATTAAACTTAATTTTACCATTAGACCAACCTTATAATATAGCTCCATGGAATTATGCAGGTACTGAGAGCGTTACTTCTATTCCAAATTCCAATATTGTTGATTGGTTATTGGTAGAACTCAGGGATACTACCGAAGCACAATATGCCAGCAGTTTGACAAAAATAGCCCAACAAGCAGCCTTTGTTTTAAATGACGGATCAATTGTTGGAACAGACGGATCTTCTATTCTATCATTTAATCATTCTATCATTCATAATTTATTCGTGGTAATCTGGCACCGCAACCATCTCGGAGTTATATCAGCAAATGCTGTAACAAAAACAGGGAGTGTTTACACTTACGACTTTACAACGGGAAGCGGACAGGCTTACGGCGGAGCAAACGGTCATAAGGAGATAGGAACAGGAGTATGGGGAATGATAGGCGGTGACGGAGATGCTAACAAGCAAATCAGTAATGCCGATAAAAACGATGTTTGGGCAGTACAAGCCGGAACTTCCGGTTATCTTTCAGGTGATTTTACAATGGATATTCAGGTTAATAATACTGATAAAAATGATATCTGGGCACCAAACAGTGGAAAAGGCGGGCAAGTGCCTGATGGGATAACCAAAGGTTATCAATGCCAGGTGCCTGAATAATTGATATAATTAAAAATTTGGAAAAAACATATAAAAAGTTCCCCCAATTTTTGTTTACTTTACATTGTTTCGTAATTTTGTAAGGATGACAATAAATAATGAATTAGGTTTCAAATAAACAGATTGCTTTTGAACGCAAACACACATGTCTCCCCTACGGTTCGTCGCAATGACGACATTATAGACGGACTCTAATTAGCTATTAGCTCTTTTACTGATCACGGATTATCGTTTTTGTTTACATTAATAAATAACTTTGTATCTTTACCGCCTGATATTATTAATAAAAGATGAAACTATTTCTTATTATTTTCATATTGCTCTCAGGAATTGCTGTTTCAGCACAGGATAATCTAAAGATAATGCATTATAATTTGTTATATTATGGGGATAATTCCTTTGGTTGTAATTCAACGAACAACAATGTAAATGATAAAAACGATTATTTAAAGACAATTGTTAAATATGTTAATCCAGATATATTAACAGTAAATGAAATTAGTGAAAATGAATATTATCATCAACTCCTGTTGAATAATGCTTTAAATACCGATGATATAGAATATTTTAAGAAAGTAAACATTCCCAACTATTCAAATTCTAATATAGTTAATATGCTTTATTATAATTCAAATAAGTTGAGTCTTTATTCTCAGTCTGCCATAAGCACAAATGTAAGAGATATTGATATTCTTAAACTTTTTTATAATTCATCTGATTTAAGTTATTCTGATGATACGGCATTTATAATTTGCATCATAGCACATCTAAAGTCAGGACAAAGCAGCAGTGATGCGAATGAAAGGGCTGCAGAAACACTCAAATTGATGAATCATCTTAATAATTTGAATGTTTTGGATAATTATATTTTTATGGGTGATTTTAATTTCTATAAAAGCTCGGAACAAGCATTTCAAAATCTAATAAATTATTCTAATCCTGATATTTGCTTTAATGACCCGATAAATCAAATAGGAAAGTGGCACGACAATTCTTATTATTCGGATTATCATACACAATCAACACATCTTTCCTCAAACGGATGCCCTTCAACCGGCGGAATGGATGACAGGTTTGATTTTATTCTAATATCTGATAAGGTGCTGAACGGAACCGAATATGTTGAATATACACAGGGTTCATACAAAGCATTAGGTCAGGATGGACAACGATTTAATAGTTCTCTGATTGCATCACCTGTAAACACAAGTGTTCCTGCTAATGTTCTCAATGCTCTTTATGAAATGTCTGACCATTTGCCTGTAATAATGGATTTAAAAATTGATAAACCTGCTTCAATAAATAATTTTGAGAATACAAATTTCTATAAAGTCTTTTTTAAAAATCCGGTTAAAGACCAAATCATTTTAAACCTGGATATTAAAAAAAAATCAAATATAAATATTGAGATAATTTCAATTTTAGGGAACACATTATTTTTGAAAAACTACAATAATATTACAGGAAATTTCAATTTGACTATTCCATTATATAACATTCAAAATGGTTTGTACTTACTGAAAATATCTGATAAATATAATAACAGTTTAATAAGAAAATTCATAAAAATTTAAGTAAGTCTTTAATCATTCTCATATTCCATCATTCTATCATTTTATCATTCCATTATTCCATCATTCTATCATTTAATACAACCTATCTTTTTAATTTTTCTAAAATTCACATACAAGGAGATGATTAAGGCAATAAAGTATAAAATAACTGTTAAAGTTTCTGTTAACCGGGCATTAAAATTCAATCCTGTTATCCTATCAAAAATATATTTAATATAAGAATTAGGTATGTTATGTTTTTCCAATTTATCTAATACCTGCCAATGCCAGTCTGTAAGAGGGCAATAACCCCAACCGTAAAATATTCCAAGAATGAACCATGAACCACCTGTAAGGAGCAGGGTAATCAGGTTAATTTTTCGCAATGGTTTCCATATCCATCCAAAAAGATTGAAGATTATCAAAACAGAATGAAATACCAGGAAAAAAATATCAAGAATTTTGTACATTAAAAATTAGTTTTAAGATTCTTAAGACAGTCCCTTATAAACCAAGTTAGAGTATGTTCATAAAGTCCACATTGAGAAATATTTTAGATTTCAGAATTGAGATTTAAGAATTAATACATTGAAGATTAATAAGTTGATGACAAATCTAAAATCACAAATGACAAGCACCATCCCGAGTACTCAGCGATTTTTTATTGATAATTGATTATTGTCTATTGATTGTTATAAA
>JAIOSH010000264.1 GCA_021107685.1 Bacteroidales bacterium
AAATAATATGAAAAAACGATTATTATTGCTCAGCAATTCAACAAATTATGGGGAAGAATACCTTGAATGGCCCCGTAATGATATAAAAAAATTTCTGAATTCAACATCAGTAAAAAGAATTTTATTTATTCCCTATGCAGGAGTAGCATTATCAGATAGAGGAATAGAAAAATCCTATGATGCTTATGAAGAAAGGGTAAATAATGTTTTTAATAAATTAGGCTATGAAATATATTCTATTCACAGGGAGAGAGACCCTATTCAGGCTGTAAAAGATGCTTTAGCAATTGCAGTAGGAGGAGGCAATACTTTTCATTTGGTTTATATGCTACACGAGCTTAGACTAATGAAACCAATAAAGGAAATGGTTGAAAATGGCTTACCTTTTATCGGTTGGAGTGCCGGTTCAAATGTTGCTTGTCCTAGTTTAAAAACAACAAATGATATGCCTATTATTGAACCCAAAAGTTTTGATTGCTTAAATCTGCTACCTTTTCAAATTAATCCCCATTATCTGGATGCAAATCCGGAAGGACATGGAGGAGAAACACGAGAACAACGTATTGAGGAATTTCTTATTGTTAATAATAATGTTTATGTTGTCGGGTTAAGGGAAGCCACCTTATTGTTAGTGGAAAATGATTCAATAAAGCTTATAGGTAAAAGGCCATTAAGATTATTCAAGCTCGGAAAAGAACCAAAAGAATTTGCTCCCGGGATGAATATTGATTTCTTAATAAAATAAAATGCAACTTAGCTTAGAAGATTATCAAAATTATAAAATAATTGATGGACCTTTAAAAATTGAAAACATACAGGTCTATCATGGAGCAAATTATTTTAGTGGGGGTCCAATAGTCCTATTAAGAATAAACCTCGGTGAGTATGATGAGGTTTTTACAAACGACATCAATGGCTTTTATGAGAAACTCACAAATATCCTTCCTTCATTATTTGAGCATCATTGTTCTGTTGGCAAGCCCGGAGGTTTTTTTATAAGAGTAAAAGAAGGTACATTGCTCGGACATGTTACCGAACATACGTCTATTGAATTGCAAACATTAGCAGGTATGGATGTAGGTTATGGTAAAACAAGAAGTACTCTTCAGCAAGGTGTTTACAATGTTATTTTCCGGTATCTTGATGAAATAGCAGGTGTTTATGCAGGTAAGGCCGCATTAAATCTTGTTAATTCCTTACTGTTAAATAAAGAATTTGATGTATTTGAAGTTATTGAAGCATTAGTGCATATCCGCGAATTGCGAATGTTTGGTCCAAGCACCCAGGCTATTGTTGATGAAGCAGCTAACCGGAATATTCCTTTTATTAGACTTGATTCTTATAATTTAGTACAGTTAGGTACAGGTAAATTTCGTAAATATATTCGTGCAACTATAACTTCGGATACCGACCTGATCGCAGTTGAAACAGCAGATGATAAATATCTTACATCTCTAATGCTGAAAGACGCAGGTATCCCTGTTTTGGAAACCATTAAAACTGATAATGTTAATAAGATTATTGATTTCCAAAAAACACTTAATACACCAATAGTTGTAAAACCTACACAGGGTTATTTGGGTAAAAATTCTATGGTAAATATTAGTTCACAAAAAGAAATTAATGAAGCATTTGATCTTGCATGTGAATTTGATGATACTGTTATAGCTCAACCTTATCTGAAAGGCAAATCTTTTCGTTTATTGGTTATTGATTATAAATTTATAGCAGCTACCGAGCTTGCTCCTCCTTTTATTACGGGAAATGGAAAAAATACAATCAGTCAATTGATTGAAAATCTTAATGCTAACTCTGAAAGACAAATTGGCGATAAAGCTAAATTATCAAAAGTACAGATTGATATTACTACTGAAAGAATTTTAAAAGCTAAGGAATATACTTTAGAAACTGTTTTACCTGAAAATGAAATTTTAGTATTAAAAAAATCAGGTAATCCGAAACTTGGTGGTTCTTCAATTGATGTTACAGACAAAGTACATCCTTTTAACCGTTTTTTAGCAGAAAGAGCTGCAAGAGTAATAGGTTTGAATATTGCAGGTGTAGATATAATTGCCCCAAATATTAATGAATCAATTATTGAAAATAACGGTGCTGTTATTGAGGTAAATGCTGCTCCTGATTTTCGTATGCATATAAATCCTTCTTTGGGAAAAAGCAGGAATGTAGCAGCTAATTTGGTTGATATGTTATTTCCTGTAAACACACAAACAAGAGTCCCCGTGTATTCTGTTACAGGAACAGCAGGTAAAACTATTACAGTTACATTACTTAATTATTGCCTTGAACAGGAAGGCTTTAACACAGGACTGACTACATCTGACGGGCTTTATATCACAGGTAAATGCCTTATGAAAGGCGATATGACCTATCCCGAACATGTAGCTTTGGTTTTAAAAGACCCTACAATTGATTGTGCTATACTTGAAACTCCGCGAGAAGGAATTTTAAGAAGAGGATTAGGTTATGAGTATGCTGATTTTGGAATTTTTCTCAATATGTATAATGAACATTTAGGAAATGATGACATCAAATATATTGAAGACCTTGCTTATGCAAAATCAGTTGTTGCCGAACAGGTTTATGAAAATGGTTATGCAATACTAAATGCTGACAATGAATTGGTCATGGAATCAAAAGAGCGTGTTTATTGTAATTTGGTATTATTCAGTAAAAATTATAATAATAAAGAAATTAAAGACCATATTGCAAAAGGCGGACTCGCCGTATTTATAAATGATAATAAAATATTTATAAGTATTAAAGACAAAATTGAAGAGCTGATGCCTCTTTATGAAATTCCTCTTACTTTTGAGAATAAGGCAAAATTTATGTATGATTCTGTTCTGGCAGTTGTTTCAACTTTAATTACAAATGGAATTGATTTAAATAAAATCAGAAAATATCTAAGTGATTTTAAACCGGATATTAATACTCTGCCGGGAAGACTGAATTTTATTAAAATTAAAGATTTTACCGTTCTTATTGATAATGCTCATAACTTAGTTAGCTTTAAAGGATTAAAAGATTTTTTGGATAACTTTAAAGAATATAAAATCGGTGTTATTGACGCAGCCGGCGACAGGAGTGATGAAGAAATTATCAATCTTGGTGTTATTGCTTCTGAAACTTATGATGAAATTTTCTTTTATGAAGGTATTGATAACAGGGGAAGAAATAATGGAGAAATAATCACTTTACTGAAAAAGGGAGCAATTCAAAAAGAATTTCCTGAAGATAAGATCAAGGTTTTTATTAATTATAAAGAAGCTTGGGAAACAGCTATCAGGGAAGGTAAAAAAGATTATTTAATAACAATCCTTACAGTAAAAGCACAAGAAACATACAATTTAATAGAGAAAATAAGTTAAATTGTAACTGTTCAGTGTCTAAAGTTTGGAGTGCCTACATTTCGACTTCGCTCAATGTGCACGCTCAGTGTGCCGGTGAGGCTGAGCGGAGTCGTGCCTGAAGGCTGAGCGGAGTCGAAGCCCCCACAACAATACTTGCGGATTTTAGGTTATAACAAATGCGGAATATTTTAGCCTTTGTGTTTTTTTTAACGCTGTCAGGTGCTTTGTACGCTGACAGGTTGAGGTTTAACCTGACAGTGTCAATAGACCTGTCAGCGTTTGAATATTTATAACGAATATTTTGTACAAATTTAACCCGTTTGATGTATAAATAATAGTTATTTGTTGTTACAAACGATTGCCAGCCGGTTTGAAAATTTATTACTGAATATCATAAAAAAGGTTTTCAATCAAGATTTTGTTTATATAATGCCCAATTTTCATTTGATCCTACCGGTTTATAAAGATAATATATCAAGTTATTATATATTAGAATTTTTTTTATGAAAGAACATTTCAATTCAATACCTTTATAAACTTTACCATTATTTAATTCTAATCTGTTAATTAAGGTTCTTTCAATTTTATTTTTGTAAATTAAGTAAACTTTATTTAGATAATCATCAATAATTATGTTACCTTTCCATTTCCAATTATTGTAATTTTTAAAATCAAAATGATTATTTGAAGAATCATCATAATCTTCAAAGCAAATCTTGGTTTGACCAATATACTCACAATTACAATTAAATTTATATAAAGTATTATTTATTTCATCTAAAATATATATTGAATCTCCTATATTAAAAAAAGCAGCCTGAATTTCTATAAACATAAAATTTTTTTCAAAATATAGTGCCGGGTGATTATAAAATTTCGCAACTATTTTTTGAATTTTATCAGAATGTACTTTATTAATAATAACTTTACGGAATACTAATTCATCATATAAATTGTCAACTCTATCTTTATCTGTAATTGAATAAAAAATTGTTTCATTTTGCTTTTCATCAATGTATCCGAAATTAATGTTATCACCTACAGGACTTTTATCCTTAAAAAAATATTTTTCATTTAACTTAAATTGATATGTTTCTAAGTCATTTTTTAATAATTTAAATGACAGTGGTTTTTTAAATTTTATTGAATCATTTTTTAATAATATTTGGTAAAGCTTATCATCATTAGATATTAAATAAATATTACTGAAAATATCTTTATATAAACCTTTTGCTTTATTTTTGAGAGTTAATGCAAAAATAGTATCCCCATTTAAGTCTAATGTAATTAGCTTACAGTTATTAAGATTTGATTTATATATTAATAGAATTAATGTATTATTTTTTATTTCAAAATCTAAAACTGAAAAATTTCTGTCTTTATAAATTAAATTAACTTCATTACCGGTTATAATTACGTCATCTAATAAAAAAACTTTAGGGGATAATCTAATAATATGTATTTTATTTAAATTTGTTGATTTAATCTTATAAGTTTTTGTTTCATATCCGATACAAGAAATTTGTAATGTAATTGGAATTTTAACATTTTCAATTAAAAAATTACCATGTTTATTTGTAATAGTTCCCTTTTTATTTTCAAGTATTGCTATGTTAGCATTTTCAATGCCTTTATAATTAATTGAATCAACTATTTTACCCTCAAAGGTCTGCGATATAGTTGGAAATATAATAAAAAAATAAAAAACGATTAATAGAATATATTTTATATTTCTTTTAAAATCTTTCATTAGTTCAATCTTCAAAGTCGTTTGACGGGTAAATTTACAAAAAACATACAATTTAATAGAGAAAATCAATTAATTATTTTATTTCCAATTTTTTAAATTAGTTTCAGCCCACGCTCGTTTGCACCTTAAATCCGCAAGATTATTCTTATAGTTTGAAAATGAGCACCCTTCGACTTCGCTCAGGGTGCCAGTGAAACTGAGCGAGGCTG
>JAIOSH010000159.1 GCA_021107685.1 Bacteroidales bacterium
AAGGATACGGTTTGATTCCCGAAGTAATTGAAATAGCTGAAAAAAATGCAAAAGCGAGTGGTGGAAGCTTCAATGTTTCAAATTCGATGGAGCAGGCATTTGAAAATGCAGACATTGTATATCCTAAAAGTTGGGCACCTTTTGAAGTTATGAAAACACGAACAAAATTATTGAAGAACAATGACCGGAAAGGTTTAGAGGATTTAGAGAAACAATGCCTTGAAAATAATGCAAGATTTATAGATTGGGAATGTAATGATAAAAAAATGAAGCTAACAAAAAACGCAGAAGCATTATATATGCACTGTCTTCCTGCTGACATTTCGGGAGTATCGTGTGAGAGGGGAGAAGTGCAGGCAGAAGTTTTTGAAAAATACAGGATACAAACATATATTGAAGCAGGGTATAAACCTTATATTATTGCATCAATGATATTAAATAATAAATTTAGAAATCCTGCCGAATTATTGGAAGAAATGAAAATAAAAACATTATGTTAAAATTAATTAAATTTGCAAATAATTTTCAATTAATGATATCTATAAATTATGACAAATGAAAAAAAACACAGATTAGCTGCAATTGTTTTCACTGACATAGTCGGATATACGAAAAGGATGGAGAAAGATGAGCAGCAAACAATGCAGTTATTACAACAACAAAGAGAAATTGTATTTCCTATAGTTGAGTCTTTTGAAGGAAAGGTGATAAAAGAAATAGGTGACGGATTGTTAATAATGTTCGATAGTGCTGTTCAGGCTGTAAGGTGTACGATTGCCATACAAAAAAAATTAAAGGATGAAGAATTAACCATACGTGCTGGAATTCATATTGGAGATGTTATTTTTGAAAAAGATGATGTTTTCGGTTCTGCCGTTAATACTGCTGCACGTATCGAACCTCTTGCACCACCGAATGGAATTTGTATTTCAGAGGATGTCAGACAACAAATACGAAACAAGGCTGATTTAAAAACAATTTCAATTGGTAAAAAAGAACTAAAAGGTGTTAATGAACAAATAGAAATTTTTAAAGTGTTTTACAGTGATGCTGCTCCTTCTCAACAATATGAGGAAAAATCTATATTTAGGGATCTTTGGGAAAGAAGGGTTATACAATTCTTTGTAGGTTACCTGATTAGTTCATGGATTATTGTAAAAGGAGTGTCTGTAATAGTATCCCAATATTTGCTTTCTCCATACCTCGTTGATTTTACCTGGGTAATATTTCTTTCATTAATCCCTACTGTATTGTTTTTAGCATATTTCCATGGTAAACCGGGACGAAATAAATGGACTAAATTTGAAAGAATCGGATTGCCTGTAAATTTTTTATTTACAATACTGCTTTTGTTTTTTATTTTCAAAGGAAAAGACCTTGGAGCTACTACTACTGCCGTAACTATTGAGAATGAAGATGGTGAAAAAATTGAAAGAATGGTTGTAAAAAATGAATTTAGAAAAAAGATAGCAATATTTTTCTTTGAAAATAAATCAAAAGACACAACATTAAACTGGATGCAATACGCAATCTCGAATATGATAAATTATGATCTATTGCAGGATGTTTTTATTAATACAAGATCAGGATTTAATTTTTCCCGTAAATTTAAGGAATTTGGTTTTCCCAAAGGTGTCGAACTACCATTTACCTTAAAAAAGAAAATTGCGGATTATTATCACCTGAATTATTTTTTATGCGGTTCATTTACAAAAAATAATAATGAATATTCTTTAAATGTAATTCTTTATGAAACCAAAACAGGAAAACTTTTAACAGAAAATATTTTTACGGGAACAAATATTTTTAATTTAATAGATGAACTTACAATACAATTAAAGAAAGATATAGAAATTCCCGAATCACATTTGGATGAAGTAAACGACTTTCCTTTATCTGAGATATATACTGATTCCGTTTCGGCTCTTAGGGATTTCATAAAAGGGTATTGCCTGATTGATATGGAAAAAAACTGGTTAAAAGGGACAGAATTTCTTGAAAAAGCAATAGAAGAAGATCCAAGTTTTACTTATGCTTATTTTAAATTAGCTCAAGTATGTTTCGATGCTAATCAAATTGAAAAAGTTAAAAAATCACTTAAGGTTGTAATTCAAAACCTACATAAATTACCTGAAAGCCTACAATTTGTAAGTAAATTTTTTTCTTATATTATTAATTCTGAACCTGATAAAGCTTTAGCTGTTACAAAAATGTGGGTTGAACTTTACCCTGATGACCTTAAAGGGCGTACACTTCTTGCATCAAGATATTATGCAAGCAACCGATTGCAGGAAGCAATCTCCGAGTGTAAAAATATATTACAACTTGATCCCGAACAATATGATTATTTGATAGAAATAGGAAATTTATACATAAGAATGGCTGAATATGATAAAGCTCTTGATTATTACAAGCAATATAAAAAACAATTTCCAAAAGACTATAAATCTTACAGAAACTTTGGTTATTTGTATTCAAAAAAAGGAGATTATGAGCAGGCGAAATCTTATTATGAAAAGGCACTTTTGATAGAAAACGATCAAATATCATTAATACTTAACCTAGTAAATATTGAACTTCAATTGGGGAATTTCCCCGAAGCCTTAGTGCAATATTTGAATGCATTAAAAAAATGTGAAACATCCCGTGACAGCTCTAAAGTATATAGTGAACTTGAATCATATTATGAATTAAGAGGACAAATAAATGAGTCAATCAAATTTATGGAGCTAAAGTATAAAGAAATGGAAAAATTTGGAACTCCATTAAACAATCTGGCACAAAAATTATTTGATGTAGATAAATATAATAAGGCAGGTAAAAGCGATACGGCATTTCTGATGCTAAAAGAATTTGAATCGCAATTTGAACCACCTCTTGATAATTTAGTATATTTTGGGTATTTGTTTGTATATATTTACCTTGAAGATGTTGATAATGCTGAAAAAGCAATTGTGAATGCTGAAAAATTAGTTCAAAGTATAGGACAAGGAGATTTGCAACCTTCAATTTTTTATGGACAAGCAAGTATATATGAAATTAAGGGAGAATATGACAAGGCTATTACCAGCTATTTACAAGGATTAGAACTTAGACCAACAGGAATCAGTACAAACAGAGCTATAGGTCGTTGTTATAGAAAACTCAATAAATTTAAGAAAGCTGAAGAACATTTATTAATCGCATTAAAAGACTCACCTTTCGATCCTAAAAATAATTATGAGATTGCCCTTTTATATTTAGATAAAAAAGATACACAAAAAGCACTGGATTATTTAAAAGTAGCAAATGATATATGGAAAGATGCCGACCCTGAATATAAACCTGCACAAAAGGCTAAAGAAAAATTAATTGAGATAGAATCTTTATTGTAGTGTAAATTTTTTACTAAAAATATTTCATCCCTAACGGGATTTATTTCTTGTAGCTTGTTTCTTTTTACTGATTACCGAATTAAACGCAGAGACGCAAAGACGCAGAGAAAAATAATCATTAGTTGTCGTTAATTACCTACTGCCCCCCGATAACTGATCACTGATCACACCCCTTATTGCCCACTGCCTACTGCTTACTGCCTACTGCTTACTGCCTACTGTCTTCTCCTTTCACGGGATGAATTCGCAAAGCTATCTTTTAGTTTATCAATTGCTTTTTTTAATTCATCAGGCTTTTGAGTCCCGATCAATATTTTTTTACCATTTTTTAATTCTAATTGCATGCCTGTATTACCACTAACATTATATGCCATTCCCCTTTTTTTAAAACCATATCTTATACCCCATCCTCCATATTCTTTTATGGCATTGTATTTCCTTATCTCATAATCTTTAATTTCATCAGGGGTTATTTTCTTAAATTTAAATTGTAAAGGCGATAATTTAAAATAAATTCCGTCTTTATTAATTTCAGTTATTAATCTTAATCTTATAAATAAAATTAAAAACCCGACAGGTATAATGCCAATTAATACATATGTAATATCAGATGCAGGGTTGTTTCCAAAAGGAATTTTTAAAATAATTTGCTGTATAAAGCCGTAAGCCCAAATACCAAAAATTATTAACAGAATAACCCAAAGCCATTTTTGTCTGAATTTTTGAACTTCATTAAAACGTATTTTTTTCATGTGTTTATATTTTTGTAGTTAATTGACGTCTATCTATTTGTATTTTTCGGAAAAATCCATTATCAGAAATTAGAAATTTGGTCTTCTCCTGAATTTCTAATTTATGCCGCAATTGTTTTGCTCACAATATTTTATACTATAGCCTTATTTTTTTACAAAATATTTAAAATCCGAACCTGAAGGATTCTGAAATACTTCAAGTTCAAACTGAGGAATAACAGAAAAAATATGGTCAAAAATATCAGATTGAATATCTTCATACATTGCCCATTCCTGAATTTTACTGAAAACATAAATTTCTATTGGCAAACCCAACTCATTTGATTGGAGTTGACGTATTAAAAAGGTCATATTATTATTTATCTTAGGATGATTTTTTAAATACCCTTTTAAATAAGCCCTAAAAACTCCTATATTGGTTTGCCTTCTTCCATTGACTAAAACGGAATTATCAATATTTCTTTTAGAATTATATTCATTTAATTCTTGTTCTTTTTTATTTATATATTCTGAAACATATTCATATTTACTAAAGCGTTCAAGCATTTCAGGAGTACAAAATTTAATACTCTCCGTATTGATATTAACAGAGCGTTTTATTCGTCTTCCCCCGGATTCTTCCATTCCACGCCAGTTTTTCACCGAATCGGTAATTAAAGAATATGTTGGTATAGTTGATATTGTTTTATCCCAATTCTGAACTTTTACAGTAGTTAATGCTATATCAATAACAGTTCCGTCTGCTCCGTATCTTGGCATAACTATCCAGTCACCGGGTTTTACCATATTATTAACCGAAAGCTGAATTCCCCCGACAAAGCCTAAAATAGGGTCTTTAAAAATTAACATAAGAATAGCTGTAAATGCTCCTAAACCTCCGAGCAAACCAAAGGGTGATTTATGAATAAGAGTTGAAATAATTATTATACCTCCAATCAAAAAAATAATAATTTTTATTACCTGTACATAACCTTTTATTGGCTTTGATTTTGCAATTGTAAAATCCTGATAAATATCAGACACAGCATTAAGAAAGGAATTGATCACTATTAAGACTATAATAATCATATAAACCGATAAACAGGTTTGAATTACTGTAATTGTGGTTGGATAGCTGCTTAATATCAAAGGTGTAAATACATGAATTATATAAGCAGGTACTAAATAAGAAAGCTTTTTGAAAACTTTATGTTGTATTAAAATGTCATCCCATTTGGTAATTGATTTCTTGCTTAGGGCATGTACTATTTTTAATAATATCGTTTTTGTTATAAAAAAAACAATTATACTTAAAAGTATTATTAAAATAAAAGCAGTATAATCAGTGATGATTTTAGCAGTTTCTTCTGAAATACTACAATTAATTAACCATTCTTTAAATTGATTACTTAGATATTTAAACATAGTTGGTATTTTTTAATTAATTTTTCAAAATTAATATTTTTAATTGAAAGTACATTTGTATTAAAATGTTTAATTTTGAAGCAGAATTTTTTAATCTATTTTAAATACAATAATATTATGACAGAAAAAATACTAAATAAAGTTGCACCTGGTGTTATCACAGGAAATGATGTGCAGGAAATATTTAGAATTGCAAAAGAAAATCAGTTTGCTATACCTGCAGTAAATGTTGTAGGTACGGATACGGTTAATGCTGTTCTTGAAGTAGCAAAGGAAATTAATTCTCCTGTAATAATTCAGTTTTCAAATGGTGGTGCACATTTTTATGCAGGAAAATCATTATCAAATGATAATCAGAAAGCTGCAATTGCCGGGGCTGTTTCCGGAGCAAAACATATTCATCAATTGGCTGAAATGTATGGTGTTCCGGTAATTTTACATACTGACCATGCTGCTAAAAAATTATTGCCATGGATTGATGGATTAATTGAAGCAGGTGAAGAACATTATAAAAAATATGGAAAGCCTTTATATAGCTCTCATATGTTAGACCTTTCAGAAGAATCGTTGGAGGAAAATATCGGAATTTGTAAAAAATATCTTGAAAGATTAAGTAAAATAGATATGACCCTTGAAATAGAATTAGGTATTACAGGAGGAGAAGAAGATGGGATTGATAATATTGGAATTGATAGTTCGAAATTATATACACAACCCGAGGATGTTGCTTATGCTTATGAAAGTCTTATGAAAATAAGTGATAGATTTACTATAGCAGCTTCATTCGGCAATGTTCATGGTGTTTATAAACCGGGGAATGTAAAATTAGAACCAATAATATTACGCAATTCACAGGATTATATTCAAAATAAATTTAATACTGAACCTAATCCTGTTAGTTTTGTATTTCATGGTGGTTCAGGTTCTAATAAGGATAAGATCAGGGAGGCGATTTCGTATGGAGTAATCAAAATGAATATTGATACTGATACACAATGGGCTTTCTGGTTAGGGGTTAAAAAATATTATGAAAAATATCAAGATTATTTACAGGGACAAATTGGAAATCCCGAAGGTGAAGATAAACCTAATAAAAAATATTATGACCCTAGAAAATGGTTACGCGAAGGTGAACTTTCTATTGTAGAAAGATTAAAAATTGCCTTTGAAGATTTAAATAGTATTAATAGAAATTAATTAATCAATAAAATTTTAAAATTATGAAAAAATCAGTATTTTTATTTACATTATTAATTGCATTAAGTTCAATGACTTTTGCAGACGGTTTTGAAAACTTTGCAAATTATCCTGAAACCGGAAATTCATATCAGGATGGTACTTTTACAGGACAGGATGGTTCTACCTGGGAATATTGGCAGTGCAGAGGTGACCAAATAATTACGGATGAAACCCCGTGTTTGGGAAAAAACAGGACTCCCACTTCTGAAGTAACATCAGGTAATATTTCAGGAGGATTACGCACTTTCAATTTTGATTATATGCAGGCTTTTTCTACAAATGTAAACCTTGAAGTTTATGTAAATTCCATTTTGGTTGCTACGGTTATTTCTTCCGGTGAGCAAGGTATTGTTAAAAATTCAGGTGATATAACTGTAGCTGTTCCCGGTGATTTTGTGTTTACTTTTATTCAGGCTAATAATTCTTCCGGTCAGGTTAGTATTGATAATATTTCTTATACAAGTTTCGGAGGTGGTAATCCTGACCCGGAACCTACCAATTACCCGACTAATTTTGTTGCAACAGCATGTGCACTGACTATTGATCTTACATGGACAGATGCAATTGGAGATCAGCTTCCATCAGCTTATCTTATCAAAGCAAGTATTGAAGATAATATAACTGCACCGGTTGACGGAACACCTGTTTCTGATGACACAGATCTGTCGGATGGAGAAGGAGCTAAGAATATTAATTATGGTGAAGAATTTTATTCATTTACAGGATTAGCTTCAGCAACTATTTATTACTTTAAAATTTACCCTTACACAAATTCAGGCACTGAGATTGATTATAAAACCGATGGCACTGCTCCATCTGCTAATACAAATACTGATGTTGTTCTGGAACATGAAGGATTTGATGATGGTTTGGGAGACTGGACTCCTTATAGTGTAACAGGAGATCAGGAATGGTATCAGGATGAATATGGAGGAAAAACATTTGCTAAGATATCGGGATATGATGGACAGGCATTTGAAAATGAAGACTGGCTTATTTCTCCACCATTAAATTTGGATGAATATAATAACGAAATTTTGTCCTTTGAAACAGCTATGAATTATGATGGACCCGAACTTGAAGTAAAAATATCTACGGATTACAGCGGTTCGGGCGACCCTAATATTGCTTCATGGACAACATTGCCTGCATCATTTTCTCCCGGTGGATGGGAATGGACTTTCTCAGGCAATATTGATATTTCAACTTATCAGGGTACTCAGGTATATATCTCATTTTTATATAATAGCACTGATTTGGAAGCTGCAACATGGGAACTTGATGATATTCTTGTAACAGCAGATACAGGCGTAGGAATTAATGATAATTCAGAAAAAAATATAGATTTTCATCTTTATCCAAATCCTGCAAATAGTGTTTTTTATATTGAAAATCCTGATGTTTGTTTTTCAGTATTAAAAATTTATTCATCAAGCGGCAAAATTGTTTATCAGGAAAATTTAAATAATGGGCTTAACAAAATTGAATTATTTAATATTGATACAGGAATTTACTTTGTAAAAATTATTGATTCAAATACAAATAAATTTATTTCTAAGAAATTAATTATAATGAAATAAATTATTTATTTTCAATGGTTTAACATACTTCTTTTTTCTTAAAAAAATGAATAATAAAAAAACTTTTTTACTTTAAGTTTCTTATTGTACATTTGCCCCCGAAAAAAAATAAGGAGATTTTAAAAAAAATAATAAAAATATGGCTTTAATAGGTAAAATTAGAAAACAATCAGGATTATTAGTTATTATTATTGGCGTTGCATTAGCAGCCTTTGTTTTAGGTGATTTTTTAAAACCGGGAAGTGGGAGAAGCTCAAATGATATTGGCGAAATTGATGGTGAAAATATTCCAATAAGGGAATTCAATATAAAGGTTGAAAAGAATGAAGAAATTCAAAAACAAAACCAACAAACAGATAATCTGCCTGCTGATGAAATATTTAAAATAAAACAACAAACATGGCAGCAAATAGTTCAGGGGATAATCATGGATAAAGAATATAATGAATTAGGCATTGTTGTTTCTTCTGACGAACTTTTTGACCAGGTACAGGGTGAAAATCCACACGCTTATATTCTTCAGTATTTTAAAGACCCGCAAACTAATCAGTATGATCCGCAATTAGTCAGGAATTATTTAAAAAATCTTGACAGAATGGAACCAGAAGCTAAACAGCAATGGCTGGTTTTTGAAAAAGCAATAAAAGATGACAGGTTAAGAAATAAATATAAAAATTTGATATCTAAAGCTTATTATATGCCTGATACTTTCTTAATAAAAGATTTTGATGAAAAAAAGACAAAGGCAAAAATTCGTTTATTAGCTGTTAAGTTTAATACAATACCTGATAGTGTTATTACTATAACCCAAGATGATTTTGAAGAATTTTATGATGAATATAAGTATAAATATAAGCGAAAGGAATCCAGGGATATTAATTATGTTATCTTTAAAGTTACTCCGTCAAGTGAAGACCGTAAAAAGACCAAACAGGAAGTCTTTAAAATTTACGACGAATTTAAGAAAGCTGAAAATATTCCGATGTTTGTAAATGCAAACTCAGATATCAGATATGACAGCACTTTTTATAAAGAAGGCACATTACCTGTACAAATGGATTCAATAATGTTCAATTCACCTGTTGAAACATTTGTTGACCCTTATGTTGAAAATAATGCCTGGCACATGGCAAAGCTTATTGATATTCAGTTCAGACCCGATTCAATGAAAGCCAGTCATATTCTTATTTCGTTCATCGGTGCTTTTAGAGCAAATCCTGAAGTAAACATAACTAAAGAACAAGCTCTTGAAATTGCAGATAGTTTACATGCTGTTATAAAAAAATCACCAAATAATCTGGAACAAATAGCAAAAATAATGTCTGATGACCCTTCAGCAAAGGAAAATTCAGGTGAAATGGATTGGTTTGCAGATGGAACAATGCTTCCTCCATTCAATGATGCTGTATTAAATGGAAAAGTAGGTGATATTGTTTTGGTTGAAACTATGTTTGGATACCATATTATTAAAATCACAGGAAAACAAAAACCTGTTAGAAAAGTCCGTGTTGCTATAATTGACAGGACAATAGAACCAAGTAACCAAACATTTCAGGAAACTTATGCAAATGCAAGCGAGTTTGCGAGTGAAAACAAAACAGAGGAAGCATTTGAAAAAGCTGCTGTTGATTTAGGAACAAATATGAGAACCGCTGAAAATTTATTAAAAATGGGGTATAAAATACCAGGTATTACATACCCAAGATCTATTATCCGCTGGGCATATTCAGATGATTTAACAGAAGGTAGTGTTTCTCCTGTATTTGATATGGACGGTGATTATGTTGTTGCTATGATTAAAGTAATTCGTGAAAAAGGACTCACGCCTCTTGAACAACTTAAGGAAATCATTGAACCTTTTATAAAAAAAGAAAAGAAAGGTGATATAATAGTTGAAAAACTTAATGCTAGTTTGTCTAAATCAAAAAATATTTACAAAATTGCAAAAGAATATGACACAAATGTTGACACACTTGATGCTATAACATTTAATAGCAGAAATATTGGTGTTTATGGTAATGAATCTGATGTTATCGGAAAGATATTCAGTTTGAAAAAAGGAATTATTACAAAACCAATAAAAGGTAATAATGCAGCATTTATTTTAGTCATTGATGATATTACTGAACCTAAAGATTCTGAAGACCATACAATTTATAAAAACCAATTGTTGGTCGGTTTTAAATCAAAAGTTAATAACAACTCATATCTTACAGTATTGGAAGATATAACCGATATTATTGATAATCGGGTGTATTTTTATTAAATTTTGCTGAATTATTATGAAAGGTTAAATTTTTTCATTCTTCTGTCAAGCGACTGCCAAGAAATGTTTAATAAATCTGCAGCTTTTGATTTATTATAATTTGTATTTTTCAATGCTTTAATAATCAATTTTTTTTCCGATACTTCAAGGTCAAATACTTCATTAATATCTTCTGAAAGTAGTTTAGATGCATTATTAATAGGTTTAATAATATGAAAATCTTTTAATTTTAAAATATTATTATCACACAGAATTACCGCCCTCTCAGCCATATTTTTTAATTCTCTGACATTTCCAGGGAAATCATAATACATTAATTCTTTTAAAATATTTTTATCAACATGGAGTATAGGTTTCCCCATTTTCAATGAAAAATCTTTTATAAAATGGCTTACCAACAAGGGAATATCGTCTTTTCTTTCTCTTAAAGGAGGAATATGAATAATAAATGAACTTAGTCTGTGGTAAAGATCTAATCTGAATTCTTTTTTCTGGCTCATTTTTTCAATATCCTGATTTGAAGCAGCAATAACCCTAATATCAACATTAATTTCATTATGTGAACCTAATTTTGATATTTTTCTTTCTTCAATTACTCTAAGCAGTTTTGCCTGTTGATTTTGTGGCATATCACTAATTTCATCTAAAAAAAGTGTACCATTATTAGCAATTTCAAACCATCCTATTTTATTTTCAATAGCACCAGTGAAAGAACCTTTTTTATGTCCGAAAAATTCACTTTCGAATAAAGTTTCAGGGATTGCTGAGCAGTTTACAGAATGAAAAAATTGTTTTTTTCTTGTACTTAAATAATGAATACCTCGTGCCACTAATTCTTTTCCTGTTCCACTTTCTCCTGTTATTAAGACCGTAGTATTGTCAACTTTAGCAACTTTCGACATAAGCTCAATAATAGAATTCATTACAGGAGTATTTCCTATAAGGTTATGTCCGATTCGTTCCTGAAGTTCTTTAGAAACTAATGAATAGTTTTGTTCAATTTCTTTTAACCTGTTATTTAAATT
>JAIOSH010000415.1 GCA_021107685.1 Bacteroidales bacterium
CTCTGCGGATTGTGTGAACTTCTTTTTATCTTTTCCAATCGAAAGAAAACAAAACTTAAAGAAGATGCTATAAAAGTAATCAAATTATTATATACCCCAGCACCTCAAAATATTATTTAGCCAAAAACAAAGGGTCATCATACTCATAAAATATTTTTAGGTGATATCCTTTTAGTACAATTTCTCTTAATAAAAAATAAACTTTTTTATAAATATAGGCATGTTTGAAAAATTGATCATCTTTTCTAATCTTTTCTGAATAACTAACAATTTGTTGAAGACCGCTAATTAACACATGTTTGTTTTTTCTGTTTAGAAATTCTTCAAACAGGCTATAAAGGATTTTATCTTGTATTTCAGTGATATCAAACCAAATATCTTTCTTTCTATATATTTCTTCTTCATCTTCGATCAATTCATATTTTTTTAAAAATTCTTTACGATATGCTTTATAAAATACAGGTATTTCTCGTTCATGTGGATAAAAATAACTTTGCTCAAAATAAAAACAAATGATAAGACTTCGAAGCAGGTAGGTGCAATTATCATTTAATCCATGGTCTAATAGTGTATTAATAAACTTATTACTTATTGTTGAATAGAAATACCAGAATGTTTTTATGTCAAGATTATTTTTAATAAAATCATGATGAATTGAATTTATCATATTTGATATGATATCTATTAAAAAGAGATTAACTCTAGAATGGATTATATCATTTATTATATCAATAAACCAATCTTCAAAGAATAACAAGTGATTGTATATATTATCAGGTTCATCTTGTTTTATAAGTTCCCTAATTATTCTTGTTAATTCTGTTGTTAAATGGAATGGCTGAAAATATTCACCATTTCTTAAAAGATGTTTATTTAGTTGAATTAATTTGCCAAGTGATTCGTTTGAGGATTTTTCAACGTATTCAAGATTGGATATTTGTGCCCCATAATTTGTTAAAACCTCCAAGTTAACGTTATTTAAATAATATTTAATCAGCTTACTTGTTGATAAAGTTTTAAAAACTTTATACGTGATAAATAAAAATGAGAATATTATTAAAATTAATAAAATAATGGAATAATAGATTAGATTAATATTCAAATTTAATGAAATGCCTTGCTTTAATAATATGATATAGGAAAATAGAATTACGATTATTGAAGAAACAAAAATATTCAACAATAATGCAATCCACTAGTTATGGATAAAATACTTAATATCAACCTGACCAACTTTTTGTCTAAAAAATTCAAAAGCTAAAACTATCAATGCAATTTCTATAGAAAAAATGGTGATAACTGAAGTAAATATTAAAGATATTAACTTATTTGGTTCTTCAAGGGTTGACAATCTTAATAAATCGGGTATGATTCTAAGATTTGTACTGAGTAAAAAAACAAATAAAATTAGTATAATGAATGAAATAAAAACCGAACATATAGGCTTTAGCTGATTATGTTTTTTTATCATAGAATATCAATTATTAAATTATAATAGTAATGTGAATCAAGGGTTGATGCCGAGTAAATGAGTTAAAGTTATAAACAAATGAAAGTTAATAAAAATTTACTATTATACCTGTAAAAGATTTGAAGAATATTTAAAATACTACTGTAAACGATATAGTAACAATGATAAGCAAGAACTAACAGATCAGAAGCTAATGACAATATATTTATCTGTTTTCAAATATGCATGGTCAGATATTATAAACAGATGCTTTTGGGGAGATAAGATATATAATAACAAGGAATTTTTTGCCTGAATCAAAACAGAAAAGAATTCAGCCATGCACACCCCGGTAAATGCTGTTAAAGGTCAAACTGACTGGGAAAAATAATTTAATAAAGCGTCCAATAAGTGCAATTCAAAGCCACATTATTAGAGGGTTGTTTTTTACTAATAAGGCTGTCCGGTTTTTCAGGCAGCCTTTTTGTTTTATTCTTCTCCAAAGGAGTCCTTCGGACAATCAATACTTCCAAAAGCATAACTGCACACAATTATTTTAAAGTTTAATACTTCTAAAATAATTACTAATTTTGTTATTATTTTGCGATGTTTCTTATTTTCTACAATTATGATAAAAATATTTTCTTCATCAGGGATTAAAAGAATTGTAATAAAATTATTATTTTTTTCAATATCAATAATTTTACTTATTTCGGAAGTATATCCACAACAATATAATTTTGTTAATTATACTAAAGACAAAGAATTACCAGGGAACCAGATATGGAATATATTTCAGGATAGTAAGGGATATATATGGTTTGCAGCTACTGCAGGATTAGTAAAATATAATGGCAAAAATTATAAGATTTACAATAAATCAAATGGCCTTATTGAATTTTTTGCCCATAATGTACAGGAAGACAGCAAGGGAAATATCTGGTCCGGTTGTCCGAGAGGAGTAAGCAAAATAAACGGAGATAAGATTACTAACACAGTTTTAGGAGATTTTGATGATTTCTATCGCGTTTTTGTTGATAGCTACGACAGGGTTTGGGTGTTTAACTTCCAACTGCCGGGAGATATTTACCTTATTGAAAATGACTCTGTTTGCAATTATTCTAAAATATATAATTTCCAAAAACATAGAATCCTTCACGTTGATGAAGATAAAAACGGTACTGTTTATTTGTTAACTTCCGATTATAAAATATACAAATTCTTCTCAAATAATTTTATTGAGGTTAAATATAATGAGAGCCTCAGTGAAGTATTGCCGCGAATGTTTTTTAACGATTCAAATGATGATTTAATTCTTTGTGGTAATAAAGGTGTAATGAAAGTAAAGTTGAAAAAAGTTTCTTCAGGTTATGAAAAGGAATGGCTTTTAAAAAAGCCTGCTGTATATGGGATTGAAGATAAACACGGTAATTACTGGATTGCCACTAAGAACGACGGGCTATATCGCATAAGAGATAAAAACATACTTCATATTGCTGATGAGAACGGGCTGCCTACTTCAAAACTTTATACATTATTTGAAGATCGTGAACAAAATTTGTGGATTGGTACAAATTTACGTGGTGTTGTTAAACTCTCATCTGTCAAGATTGTTAACTTCGGACGAAAAGAAGGGTTTCAGGATGAAGCTGTATTTTCAATATTATTAGATGAACATGGAATTTTATGTATTAGCGATAATAAAATCTATCGTTTTAAAGAGCCACATTTCAAACAATTAAAATCTGTATTGATAGGTTCAAAATCCAAAATAAAATGGCCTGTGTTAATGGACATAATAAAACTGCCTGATAATAAATATTTACTTGGTGGTGCAACAGGGCTTTATTTAATGGATAATAACAATAATCTGAAAATTTTAGGACTGAACAATTTAATTGTTTTTAATCTTTTACGTGATTCGAATAAAAATATATGGATAGGTACCAATAATGGGATTTATAAACTAAATAATAACAAAACACCTGTTTTACAGGATTTCGGCATAAAAAACATGTATGTTAATAAATTAATGGAGGTAAATAATAAAGACCTTTATGCTGCAACTAACGATGGATTGGTTATAATTAAAAATGCCTTAGTAAGATATGGTGAGAAATCAGTCAAAATGCTTACAACCAAAGATGGATTACTTTCAAATACTGTTTTTGATTTATCTGAAAACCCTGAAGGTGATGTTTTTATTGGAACAGAAGCAGGAATAAATATTCTTTCAGATAATAATATTTTGAGTATAACCGAAGGACTTCCCAACAGGGTTATTGTAGATTTATTTACTGATAGTAAAGAAAGATTATGGGTAGGTACAAACGATGGTGTTTCTTTAATTCAAAAGATTGACGGAAAGTATAAAGTAATACATAATTATTCTTCAAAAGACGGATTAGTATCCAGCGAATTTCCAAAAAATCAAACAATTTTAGAGGATTCTTCAGGTAGAATTTGGTTCGGAACGTATGAGGGATTGAATGTTTACAATCCTCATGAAGATTATCAAACAAATGTTAAACCATTATGCTGGTTAACTTCTGTTCTTGTTAATGATTCCATTTCATTTCCTGTTGATAGTTTGGTAAATGAATTTAACTTTAATCAAAACAAATTTCTTTTCTCTTTTGATGGCTTGTCTTTTATTGATGAAGACAAGGTTCAATTTGAATATTATCTTGAACCAATGGAAAAACCCTGGTCATCAATTACTCATCAGAGGGAAGTATATTATAGTTTTTTA
Source organism: Bacteroidales bacterium (assembly GCA_021107685.1). Taxonomy (GTDB): domain Bacteria; phylum Bacteroidota; class Bacteroidia; order Bacteroidales; family SMBSF39; genus SMBSF39. Next base: position 4,203 of record JAIOSH010000415.1, read on the forward strand.
AAGCCAGGGAATTATTGTTTTCATGTACGAGTTAAAAATCCTATGGGATTTATTAGCAATCCCCAATCTATATGTTTTACAATTGAAACACCGTTTTGGGAAGAGGGATGGTTTTATATTATATGCATTATCTTATTAATAGGTTTAGGATATTTATTTAATTATTATCGCTTACAACGTATCCAAAAGCACAATATCCAGCTTGCAACGTTAGTGAATCAAAAAACTAAAGAACTTAAAAATAGCAGGGATAAAATTGCTAAACAATATGAAAGCCTGATGGAGGCACAGAAACAATTAGTAGAAAAAGAAAAGTTGGAAAAAAGTTATAAGGAAATCGAAACACTTAAAAATCGTTTATCAATTGAAAACATTTACCTTAAAGAAAAACAAACTAAGGTTTTTGAAGTAGAATCAATTATTGGAAAAAGCAAAGCAATTCAACAAATCCGAAAGCAGATCATCGAAGTTGCCGGTACGGATGCCACTGTGTTAGTAACTGGCAAAACAGGCTCAGGGAAAAATCTTGTTGTTGAAGCTATTCATGCGCTTAGCTTAAGGAAAGACCGCACTTTAATTTCGGTGAATTGTGCAGCAATACCCGAAGGACTTATTGAGAGTGAGCTATTTGGTCATGAAAAAGGTGCCTTTACCGGGGCTAATGAGCGTAGGATAGGAAAATTTGAAATAGCCAACGGAAGTACGATTTTTTTAGATGAAATAGGTGACATGGACTTTAATTTGCAATCTAAAATACTAACTGTTTTGCAGGAGAAAAAAATAA
>JAIOSH010000223.1 GCA_021107685.1 Bacteroidales bacterium
ATCATCCACGCCAACAAAACCCATTAAATTGTGGGTTTTTATTGTGTTATCGGGATACATATTGAAAATTACACTTTTGTGAATATCATCATTATATTCATTTAGCTTTGAAGGAAAAACCAAAAGGTTAGGAGAGTCTTTTAGTAAAACAGGTAAAGACTTGTTTGCTATTTTATTAAGGGATTGTGATATGCTTTTTATTTCACCTTCAGAGATTATATTATTAATTTCTTTTTGTATTAAACAACTAACATTGTCTTTTCTTTGATTGTTATCTTTACAGAAAATATTATACATACCTACTATTTTTTATCGTATGCATTTTTCAGTTTAGATAAGTTTTCATCTGTATCAGGCATTCCTCTCAAATATTCACTTAACAAGACTCTGAGATGATTTTCCCAAAGTTTTTTCCAAGGATTTTCATCATTTTTATAATTATTTAATTTCAGAAAATAAGCTGGTCCAATATGGTAACTACTGTTTAGACCATCAATTCCTTCTATAGCATTATTTAAAGCAATCATTCTCTTTTGAGCTTCATCACTCCAGTCGGGAATTTCTTCCTTCAACATTACAGCCCTGTCTTCAGCTTTAATTTCTTCCCAAGCAAAACGCCTACGCATAGCAAAATCAAAACTCTCAACACTTCTGTCAATATCGTTCATTGTTCCTATGATATAAACATTATCGGGAACATAAAAATAATCGTCATTATCATTAAAACGGGTTTCTTCTGTCTGCATATTTGAATATTGGGTTTTTACTTTCCCTTTTTCTCCACGATAATCAGGATCAATGGCAAAGAAAAGCTCTCCAAAAACCTTTGATATTTCTGCTCTGTTTATTTCATCAATAACAAAAACAAAATCTTTGTTAGTATTATCTTTTGCTTTTTTGCAAAACTCTTTGAAGATTCCGTTCTTCAATTCAAATCCCAATTCTTTATCTTCTTCCTTTTTAATTGGCCGTAAACCTTCCACAAAATCCGTATAATCATACGAAGGATGAAACTGGATAAAAGCGTATTGTTCGTTTGTCTCGTCTGGCTCACTGCCCGTCATATTTTCCGCAATCTGTTTTGCTAAATATGTTTTTCCTGTTCCGGGTGCTCCGGTTAAAACTATATTTTTGTTTGATTTTAGTAGAGTTTTATATTTTTCCATTTCATGTTGTTTTTTAATAAGTTCATTCCTTTTTTCAAAAATCATTTTATATGCTTCAAACATATTATCTTTAAAATCAGAAAGCATTGAATTGTATAGCTTATCATCAATTGACTTACCTTCTTCATCTTGATCTATTTTAATCTCTTTACCGAAAAGAACAAAATTTCCCTCTTTTGGATTTATTAAATCATCCTTTCTATTTATAATAAAATCAAAATCAGGTAATTTATTTTTTATCTCCTTTTCAATTTCTAGAAATGCTTCCATAAACGGTTTTACAGTTTCAATTCTAGTAATATTTTTTAATGGTCTTCCATCAGTGTTAAATCCAAGTCCATATCTAATATTAATTCCAAAACTAATGTGATATTGTATTTCAAAATGCCCTCCATAATTAATTGACCATCCATCATTTTTGTTTGCATGATCTTTATTAAATATTTTATTTCTGGCACCTACTCTATCTGCTCCTTTCAGGTTTTTTCGGTTTTCTTGAAAAGTATTACAAAAAACATTAAGGTCTTTGTTAATTTTGTCAACCAACTCAAAATAATATTTAAACTTCATATTTTTACTTTTTAATTTATATTTTTTAAAAGTCAATTTCTGTTAATCACCCCCAAACACACTATCATAAGACATAGAATCCTCATCAAAATCAGTATTATGTCTATTTGGAAACATTAAATCCAGTTCTATTTCTTCATCATAAATAAAATTATCTATTTTTATTCGTCTAATTGCTTTGCGTAAATCTTTGATTATAGCATAGTCAGGATCATCTTCAAAAACATTTTCTTCTAATAATTCGATATCTTTTTCAATGCTTGAAATATCTTTTTCCAATTCTTCATGCGTAAGTATTTTATCTCCAGCGTTTAAAAAAGCATAAACAATTCTTTTTTTTAATTTTTGTATTTCTTGTTTCATTTTAATAAGGATTTTCGCAGGATTTTTACTAATGCCAAATCTACATAAAATTTCATTATGACTTCATATATTTCCACTTTTAATTTCTTATTCTAAACAACCCCCTCATCTCATATAAATCGTTACATAAACCTCCCCATCAGAAGCCTCTTGAACATCGTAATTAACATCCATATCCTCAATATTAATTTCAGGATCGAATACCAATGTAGCTTCACATTCGCACTTTTTTAGTTCGGGGTGGTTGGTTGTGGTCATTATTATTTCAAGACTTATTTTGCCTAAATCCATAATGCTGTCAGCATACCGGATGTAGGATTGGTATTTTTCGGCATCTTCCACAGTTTTGCCTTTGGCAAGTTTGCGAAAAGACAAGATAGTTTCCTCCTTTACCTTTTCAATGTCAAATGAAGTATCACCGGCTGCATAGGCATAAAATTGTAGCAAAGCACCACCATAAGTGTTTTCAATAGGAGATATTACTTCATCGTAATATACACCCCATGCCAATTGCACCCTAATTTCGGTTTCAAATAAACGAAGGGCTGTTTCCTTTACTTTGCTACTATCGCAGCTTACTTTGCTGTTACAGGAAACAAATACAATTGATAATAAAATAATAAAAATGATTTTTTTCATAAGTATTAACTTTTGTGTTTATAATTATTTATTCTGAAAGTAATTTGCCTGTTAAAATTTGCTCATCAATTTTAACTAATTTTTCCCATAATTTGGAACGCTGTAAGTTCTCAAAATCAGTAATAGGAATATATTTCTTAAACTTTTCAAAAAACTCATAGGACCAGTTTATTTCTCCATTATCTATTAGTTCTTTCCAGTCCCAGTTATCTGCATTTTGTTCCAGTATATTTGTTGGAATATAAACTGAGTTCTTTGACAATTCATGCCAATTCCAATACTTTTCAAATTTTTTAAAAATGTTCCAATCAAAATTATAGTTGTTATGCCGCCATCTATTGCTTATTATACTTTCGGATAAAGCATTCCAATCAATTAAATATTTGAATTTCTCAATTAATTCTGTATCCCAGGCAATAGCATTATTTTTACACAACTCTTCCCAATCCAGTTTGTCAGAATATTTTTCAATAAATTTTAAATCCCATGGCAACTCATCGTTTTGTGAGATGTTTTTCCATGCATCTTTTTCCCTGATTTTTTTAAAGAATTCTTCTTCGAAATTCTGTAATTCATTTTTTGTTGTCATTATTTTTCCTCCTATTAAATTTGTTATTAATGATTATTAATGAGCAAAATTATGATAGGATTACGCCAAAAGGTGTCGCAATTACATCCTAAATTTAATTTTATTCATCCTTATTTAATGAATACACATTGTGTTCAATGCTTGATTGTTTAATATCAGGACATTCAACTGCTTTTTTCAAACAATTTCGATAATACAATAAATCACCATTAGTAATAAAGTCTATTCGATTTGAAATATGCTCATTAATAAACTTTTCAATTGCCGGTCTTTTAAGCATTCTGTTATCACTTAAATAATTAGCCATTGTGAGCAATAATTGTTTTTCATTTTTTAATGTTTTTTCAGCCAAATCAAGTGCCTCTACTATTGTTTGCTTTATTTCTTCTTCCAGTGATTTATAATTATGATATGAGTTGTTGTCTTTGCTTTCAGGAATACAATAATTAATGGGCAGATTACCCATTCCACTTTCTTTATACATTTTAGACAAAAACGTAGTTGCTTTTTCAATATCATTGGAAGCTCCTGTTGTTAAATATTCTTTACCAAAAACAAGTTCTTCTGCAACATATCCGCCAAGCATCATTGCAACTCTCGGTATAAGTTCTTTGCGAGATACATAATCCCAGGCAAGCTTTGAATAAATAAAACCATGATTATCAGCATCAGATGTTACGGAATAGATTACTTCGGGTATTGTTTGTAAAAGAATTGCGAATAGAATTGCATGACCACTTTCATGTACGGCTGTAATAGCTTGTGTGTCATCATGTTTGTTTCTTCGTATATCTTCAAGAGGTGTTTTAAGTTCAGTTTGCTTTTTATGTATAAATGTACTTCCTGAAAGATATGTGCAAATAAGGTTTTTATTATGCACTGAAAATTTTAATACACTTGGACTTAGGTCTTTAATTAGAATTTCTGATAAAAACATTGATAATTTACTTTTCAATAAATAATGAATTGATGTAAAAATTGGACGAACTCCTTGTGTGGGGTAAACTCCTTCTTTATAAACTATGTTAATAACAGATTCATCAAAAACAATATTCAATCCTGTTAGTTGAAATATACTTGTTGAATATTTAATTAATTCATTTTGAATGATTTTCAAATACGCACTTCTGTTTAAAGCGGGATAGATAATATGAATATTGCCAAGCCTTGCAATCTGCTCATCTCTGAATCTTTTTTGTAATGCTTTTTTAATTTTTGGAACTGTAATTTTTAAAGATTGCTTATGAAACTCATCAGCATCCATATCAGCACTAAAATTACTGCTCATTGTATAAGCTTCATCTATATTGCCAAGTATAAAAATCATGGATTTTGTGAAGCTTTTTTCAGATGGTCTTTTCCCAAATTTAAGCACTTTATATAAAAAGTGAATTGTATCAAAACCTGAATAACTAAGCAATAACTTCCTTACGTCTTGCTGCAAATGTATGTTTAGCTGTTCGCCGGCAAAATCAAGTATTCTATCATATTCACTTTCTGAAACAAACAATAGTTCTTCATTTTCATCTGTGTCTATATTCATTTCTTTACAATATAGCTCATTACCTGAAACAACAAGTCCTTTTTCAACTTTTACACCTGCATTTAGAAGATGATGAAGTGTTTTAATATAATCATCAAATGACCATAAGCCTCTTTTCCAATTAATATATTGAACTTTTCCAGAATCAATTAGTTCCCAGATCATTCTATTTTGGTCTGTACTTCTCTCTTTACGAAATGGACCCTCAACTGTTCTTGAATGTTGAAATTCATCCAAAGCAATAATTACCGGAGACGAGTCATTATTTTCACATGAATCTTCTAATGAGCCTCGAAATGAATATCTTCCTTCTTTCTCTCCTAAATCAAACCTAAAAAATCTATCTTTGAAATTTAGTAGTTCTGCCAATCGAATAATTAGTGATGTTTTTCCCACTCCTGTTAATCCCCAAAGATTGATCACTAAAGGTTTTTCCTGAATATCTGAAAGGTTATACCACGAGCTTACATTATCAATTACTTCATCAATAATTTTGTCTATTCCAATAAATTCAGTCTTTAGAATATGCCTTGCATTCTCAAGGTCTTTCTGTTTTTTTAAAAAATCCTCTTTTAATTCCTGTAATTTTAAACCCATAATATTTTATATTTTTAATTTTAGGACAAAGTAATAGTGATACAGTGCCAATATGTGTCGCTATGGTCAAGTTTTTTTTAAAAAATAAAATTTATGAATTTTATTTACATAATCAATAACGATTTAATGCATTCTGATACGACCTTTTCAAATTAGCAATCAAACTATCAGGCTCAATTACTTTTACACGATCGCCATGAGAAAGAATCTCCATAAGGAAGTCGAATGTAATAACAATAAAAAGCTTTATCCTTAATTCATTGTCATCATCTTTTATAATCTCCTGAGATTCGTGCAAAGGCAATGATTTTATATATTTTCCCTGAAGCGTGTTAAAAGATAAAATAATTTCTTGTGGTTTTTGTTCATTCGGGCTAACAATTCCGAAACAATATTTATAATGTTCATTTACATCAAAATCCTTTGGAAATTGAAAATGTCTTTTTGTTATTTCAAGATTATTCAGCCTGTCTAATGCGAAACTTTTTATCCGGTTGTCTTTCAAATCATTTGCAAGAACATACCAACGGTTTTTAAATTCCTTGAGTGCATAAGGTTCTACAAGCCTGTTTGTAGATTCATTATCCCAATATTTTTGATGAGTAAATATAATCTGTACTTTATTTTTTATAGCATGGAGCAAACCATATAGATTTTCAGTTCCCTGTGGCTTTCTTTTTTCAAAATGAATATGGTTTGAAAGCCGGTCAGAAATATTTAAAGCATTAAACGTATCAAAAGCTTCCAAAATCCTCTCGTTCATTTCCGGTTGCTCGTCAAAATCAACAAAATATACTCCTCTTGAAAAATCAAATTGAATATCAATATTGTAAATTGTACGAATATCGGCAAGGTCTCTTTGGAAAGTACGTTTTGAAACATTAAAATTGTAGGACTGAATTTCAGATTCAAGTGAAAGATAATCTGATATTTCTTTAAAAGTAGCAGGATACCTGCGAAGTTTTTTTATTATTAAGTTGTACCGTGATATTGATTCTCTTTTCGACATAGATTTAATTTTTTCAGCAAAGATATAATAAGGGTGCGACAAAGTATGACGTATGTAAAAAAGTTATTCCAAGTTAATGCTTGTTTATGACAATTGCTAAGTTTTAATAATAATTTTCAATGAACAATAAGCAGATTTATATTATATTTGCAAAAGCAGTTATTTTTATAAATTCAAATTAGCATGAACCTACAATATATTTCAGATAGCACAGGAAAAACAACAGGTGTATTTATTCCAATAAAAGAATGGATAGAACTAAAAAGTAAATTCAGAGGTATTGAACAAGTAAAAACCGATATTCCTATCTGGCATGTAGATGTAGTAAGAAAACGCCTTGATGATTACAGAAATACTCCTGATCGGGCTTTAGATTTTGATAGTGCTATGGATGATATTGAAAAACATTTTTAATCTTCAATAAATATCACTTTTTTTGTAATTGAATTGAATTTTGTTTTTAATCTGTAAAAATAAATTCCTTGCGGAACATGATTTCCTGAATTATCGCTTCCATCCCAGATGATATTGTGTTTACCGGAATTAAGCTTTGAGTTGATTAGAGTTTTGATATTTTTACCGGCAATATCAAAAATATCAAGAGAAACCTTTGTTTCCTTTTGGAGATTAAAGCTAATGTTGGTTTGGTCGCTAAAAGGATTTGGAATACAGTTTCCAAGTTCTACAAAAGCTATGTTATTATTTTCAGGAAGTGCTGTATAAATCCCATCAAAAAAATCAAGAATTCTTTGAAGATATTCTTCTTTTGTTGAAGGAGGAGTTCCATCATCCAGACCACCGAATTCAAACGAAGAACCTATTGTTTTATAATCTCCGGCATCGTGAGCTACAGCACAGGAATACAAAGGGAAATTATTATTGAATAACAAAAAAGCAGGTTCAA
>JAIOSH010000492.1 GCA_021107685.1 Bacteroidales bacterium
AAACTTATGTATTTGGGAAATCAATGCAAGGATTTATTCAATAATAAACCGCAGAGGCCGCAAAAAACCGCAAAATTTTTAGTTAAAGGGGCTTAGACCCTGCCAATTGAAATAAAGAGTATCAATTAAATTATTGTACATTGCTGACATATAGGGTCTAAGCCCCCTATTCGCATACTATTTTTGTCTGTTCCATGCTTGTTTTCTAAGTTCTTTAGCATCCACTTCCCTGTTTGCCCATAATCCGGCAGAGTTGAAGAAATCATATTTAGCTGAACTTTTTTATTTTTAACCTTTATTTTTGAATTATAGAATTTTTTTTTATTTTTGAAAAATAAAAAATTTAAATTATCATTTAAAAGAAAAACTATTTTTATGAAACAAATTGTAATAAGCATTTCTTTGCTATTTTGCTTTCTTCAATTTAGTGGGCAAAATCTCAATTCAAATATTTCATTATTTGAAAACAATGGTTTACTGAGTGAAACATTTTTGAATGGTGGCTATTGCTATAAAAGTGAAGTAATAGGCGATTTAATGTACGTGGGGTGTTCAGCAGGTTTGTTGATTTATGATATTTCTGATTCGACTGAATATGATCTTATAGGAGTACATAACAGCTACAATGTATCTGCTTTTCATTTCGAGAATAACTTGGTATATCTTGGAGCTAATAAAGATGGAAAAGGCCGTATCGAAATTATAGATATTGATGACCCTACACACCCTGAATTAATCTTTTGTCTCGACTTCCCTTACTATGTCTCCAGTTCAGCAAGAAATATTATCCCGAAAGATGATTTCATATATGTGAGTTATAGTCATTTATATATGATTGACATGACTGATTGGGAAGATCCAACAATTTACCAGGACTGGTCGATTTATGCCAAAGATTTTGAGATAAAGAATAATTTACTTTATGAACTAAATGTATCACAACTATTTATTCACGAAATTATTAACGACACATCTTTTATATTAAGATCTTCTATTGTCGGGCCCGGATGGAACTGGAATTTTTGCCTTGAAGACAATCTTGTTTATATCCCTGGTAACAGCCTAATGATCATTGATGTTAGTGATCCGGATAATCCGGTAACTTTATCTAATACTTTTTTTTCTATTTCCTACTTAGCTGATGTGGATGTTTCGGAAAACAAAGCATATGTTACAGGAAAAGATAATGATGAAGGTGTGTTTGCCATTGTTGATGTCCAGAAACCGGACGAACCTATAATAATTTACGAAAATTATGACTATTTGGGTAGCTCAATAAATGTAGATGAAAACAAGGTATTTATCAGTTCACATTCTTACAACGGAAATGGTCCATCCGGATTATTAATTTTTGATGTCACAGACCCCTTTAATGTATCCTTACAAGACTTTATAATTTATTCTACAGCTAAAAAATGCAAGGCATATGGAGATTTAGCATTTATTGCAAACGGATATTCAGGGTTTAAAATTATTGATATCTCAAATATTTATCTCCCAAATATTTTATCATCCGTCACTACAAAATGGGAAGCTGTTGATGTTTTAGTTGATGCTGACGTTTTGTATGTAGCCCTGGCGGATAGTGGAATCCAAATTTATAGTATTGAGGATTTATCAAACCCTGTTTTATTAGGTGAGCATTGTACATATAATTCTTGGGATGGATATATGAAACTTGATAAATATCGAGACTATTTGTACACTGCCGGATTATGTGGTATTAATGATATTATTGATGTATCTGATCCAAAATACCCTGTTCTTGTTGGTTCAATCCCTACAAATGATTGGGGGCCTGATATTCAAATATTAAACGATCATTTATTTCTTGCAGGTTATTGGGGAGGATTTCAAATCTTTAGTTTAGAAAATCCTGTTAATCCTGTTGAAATTGGTTACTTTCCTTTGGATTTGGCTTTAAATATTACTGTTTCAAATAACCTTGCATTTATATATGGCTATCATGAAATTTTAATATTTTATATTGGAAATCTTACCAATCCTTCTTTAATTTCAACCATAGATCCAGCTTATGTATATCATATGTATGCTCAAGGTGATACATTATATTATAGCAATGGATCCCCCAGGATAAATGTTCTTGATGTAAGTAATCCATACAATCCAACCACAATAGATTCACTAATGGATATCAGGGCAATTAGCTTTGATTTTGCATACGACAATATTATTACTCATGATGATCATTACTTAAGAATTTTAGGGGATACAATAAAAAACTTATCAGAAAGGAATTTGAAATTGAAAGAGAATTATTTGCTTAAAAATTTTCCAAACCCATGTTCGCAATATACAAATTTTGAAATTTACTTTCACCAAAAGAACAATGCTACTTTAGAAATATTAAATACAAATGGGCAAATAGTAAAATCAGTATTTAATAGTGTTTTAAATAAAGGGAATCATAGTTTTACTTGTAATTTGGAAGATATACCCCCTGGCTTATATTTTTACAAATTGACTTTAAATGGAAAAAAAATTGAAATAAAAAAAATGTTAGTTATAAAATAAATCATTACAATAGAATTATTTATGGAATTTTAGATTTACTAAATAATCGATTAGAATTCACTACATAAAAGAAAAGATTAAAACGTGTACCAGCAAGAAAGGATATAAAAGCAGTGAAACACTTTTAAATTGCAAATATGGTAACATTTAGCACTCATTGCACTTGTCCAGTATTTGATTGAAAGGAGTGTGGCCTGATTTTTACCAGTCAAGCTGACTAAGTGCATAACAATATGCCCCAACCGAGACGGCTTTTGATGTTCCAAGTCGTGAAATTCCTACGCCAATGCTTTTTACAGGATCATAATTTATTGTTTTGTCGCTGAAAGGAACATTTATCTTTTGAGAATTATCTTTCATAAATTCACTAAGCTCCTCTTTATTTTCAAGGTTATAGGCATAAATTTCCATGCGAGAAACTTTTTCTTCTGCAAGAGTAGAATAATCTTTATTCATTTCTCTTACTGCTTTTTGCAGAAATAAAGGATAAGCTCCCGAAAGCCCGCCTCCGATTACGATCAAGCTATCTAATAAAGTTGCTGCATCGGCAAGAACATTTCCGGCAACCAAGGCAAATTCGTCAAAAGTTTTGATTGCAGCAGTTTTATTTCCTTCAATTTTCCCTGTGCCAATCTCAAATATTTCTTTTGGTGTGGGGCAATCTTTTAATTCTATTTTTGCTTCTTTTGCAAAAACCCGCATAATTGCCCTGATACTCAAGCTGTCTTCAGAACTCGTTTGAGGATAGAATTTATTACTGATCCTATTAATTTCACCCATAGCCGAATTATCACCAATAAAAAGTTGTTGATTAATAATAATTCCTCCACCAAAGCCGGTTCCAAAAGTTACTCCAAGCAAGTTTTTATATTGTTTTTCACTTCCATTTTCTTTTAACAAAGAATTAACTTCGGGAAGTAAGCCTGCAATTGCTTCGCCATAAGCGAAAAGGTCGCCATCGTTATTAATGAAAACCGGAATATGAAAATGATTTTCGAGCATTGCTTTTAAAGCAACACCTCCACGAAATGCCGGAAGATTCTGCAAGTCTCCAATTATACCTTTTTCATAATCGGCGGGGCCGGGAAAACAAAAACTTATTGCCGCAATTTCTTCGGATATTTGGTTTCGCGTTTCTTCAAATCCTTTAATTATTGTTTCTAAAATATTCTCCAGATTGTCTCCTTTGGCAGATAAAATTATTGATTCCAATAATTCTTCTCCACCACGAATTGCATTAAAAACGAAATTTGTACCACCTGCATCAAGGCTTAGGATTATGCGTTTATCTTTTTTATAATTCATAAATTAACTTTATTAAGAATAAATCAAATACTACTTATTTTTTGCACAAACATCTATAAAAAAACTGATGTTTGCGTTTTGATAATTTTACAAAAGTAAGAGTTTAGTCTTAGAAAACTTGCATATAATATGGTTTTCTAAATATTTTTTTTAGTTTTTTTTAAAATAATACATCATCTTT
>JAIOSH010000259.1 GCA_021107685.1 Bacteroidales bacterium
AATTATTTATTTTCTGCATTATATGGAAGTAAATTAAATTTACCATTTGTACAACAAACTACAGGTATTCAGAACCTGAATGTTACGCACTATTTATATACCAAAGTTGCATTCCCCCCGCTCCCCGAGCAAAAAGCCATAGCCAACTACCTTGATAAAGCCTGCCAGCGTATTGATAATATTGTTGTCATTAAACAAAAACAGGTGGAGAAGATTGAGGGGTATTTCTTCTCAAAAATTAAAGATGCTACTTCAATTGGTATAAAAAAAGAAAAAATCATTGAGACAGAAATGCCATATATTCCTAAAGTTGCTCAAAATTGGACAATAGATAGAATAAAAGATGTTGTCGATTTCAATCCTGTAAAATCAAAAGCAAATGTTGGGCATGATGAAATAGTATCAGTTTACCCAATGGAATTTATCTCTGATGTGGGGAAAGTTTTAAATTGTAAACAAAAAGAATATCATGAGTTAGAAAGTGGATTGAATTACTTTCAAAATGGAGATGTGATTTTTGCTAAGATTACTCCTTGTATGGAAAATGGGAAAGGTGCATTTATGCAAAATATTCCAACAAGAGTTGCCTATGGTAGTAGTGAGTTTTTCGTTTTACGTCCTTTATTTAGGGTTTTAGGAAAGTACTTGTACTATGTGACAAGAAGTAAATTATTTAGAAAATACTTAAAAGCAAATATGAAAGGTGCAGCTGGACAACAAAGAGTTCCTTCTAAATTTTTCCAATATTGTGAAATTGTTTTTCCAGAATCAATTAAAGAACAAAAAGAAATTATTAACTACCTTGATAATTTATCTATTAAGACTAAATTACTAGAAAACAAATTAAACTCCCAAATCACCACCCTCCAATCCTACCGTAAATCCTTAATCCACGAATGTGTAACAGGTAAAAAGCAGGTTTGGGAGGGGGAAATAGTATAATAAGTTATGAGTTCATAAATTTATGAGTAATATACAGAAAAATAAAAATAGTTCGGATTTACAAAAGTTTTCAAACTTTGTGATTTTTCAAACTGCTGATGGAAAAGTCAACATAGATGTTTTTTTTAAGGACGAAACGCTTTGGCTAACCCAGAAAGCATTATCTGTGCTTTTTGAAAAAGACAGAACTGTAATAACCAAACACTTAAAAAAAATATTCGAATCGGGCGAATTACAAGAAAATATGGTATGTGCAAATTTTGCACATACCACCCAACATGGTGCCATTGAAGGAAAAACACAAGTAAAAAACGTAAAATATTATAACCTGAAAGCCATAGTAGCGGTAGGTTATCGGGTAAACTCGCATCGCGCTATTGAGTTCAGAAAGTGGGCTACACAAATTCTTCATGAGTACATCATAAAAGGATTTGCCATGGATGACGAGCGACTTAAACAAATAAGGCATTTCGGACAGGATTATTTCGACGAAATGCTCGAACGGGTTAGGGAAATCCGCCTAAGCGAACGCCGTTTGTACCAGAAAATTACTGATATTTATGCACTTTCTGCCGATTACGACAGTAAAGCAGAGATTACACAACATTTTTTTGCTTCGGTTCAAAACAAATTACACTGGGCTATTACGGGTAAAACCGCTGCAGAAATACTATACACAGAAGCAGATGCGAAAAAAATATACATGGGGCTAAAAACATGGAAAAGTGCACCCGATGGGAAAATATTAAAAAGTGATGTAACTGTTGCTAAAAACTATTTAAACGAAGAACATATAAAAAATCTTGAACGAATTGTAAGTGCTTATCTTGATTTAGCTGAGAGCAGGGCGATAAACCGCCAGGTAATGAATATGAAGGAGTGGGAAGAGTTTTTGGTAAAATTTTTGGAACTGTCTGATGCCCCAATATTGAAAAACCCTGGAAAAGTTTCAATGTTGGAAGCTAAATTGAAAGCTGAAAGCGAATATGAAAAATACAGAGTTGTACAGGATAAATTATACGAATCGGATTTTGATAAAATGATTAAGAAGTTGAAAAAGTAAATTATGCCAAGCAATAAAGAAACATTATTTCAAGACCATATTTGTTTGTTTCTCAAAAATGAACATAAATATATTGTCTTGTGCAAAGATGATTTTACCGATAAAGAATATCATATCATTGAAAAGCATCTTGTTTCTTTTATTACCGCCACCCAGGCAGAAAAATATGCCGCAATTGAAAAAAACTTTGGAACGGATACCAACCTGGAAATAGTAAAAGCCTTAAAAGAAGAACTTTCAAAAAAGCAATTGTGGCTGATTATGCGGGATGGGTTGAGCGTTAAAGGTACACAGCTTGAATTGTATAAACCCAAACCGCGTTCAGCAACAAGTAAACAGCAAGAAAAAAATTACCAAAAAAATATTTTTTCCTTTACCAAAGAATATTATTACAACACACTTACACAGGAACGGATTGATATTGTAATCTGGCTAAACGGCTTGCCAATTATTGTAATTGAGCTAAAACATGAGGACGAAGGGCAAACCTGCGAAGATGCCATTTTTGGAAGTTTTCTGAACAGGAACCTGGAAAACGAAATTTATAAAATGCCTTTCCTGTATGTTGCTTCAAGTAATACTGAAGTGAAAGTAGCAACTGACCCAGGTTCGGAAAAGAATTTTCGCTGGTTTAATGCCGAATTGGTAAACAAAGCAAAAACTAAAGGAGAGTATCCGGTAGAGCACTTATATAGTCATGCCCTTTCAAAAGAGAATATCGCTAAATATCTCGAACACTATTTGGTATTTGTTTCGGCCAATGAAAAAATAACGGAACACGGGGAGGTAATTTCGGTACCATCGTTTACCATTTTTCCACGGTATCATCAATTGCGGGCAAGTAAAAAACTTGCTAAAAATGTAAAAGAATATGTTGATGCAAATCATAGTTTGGGCAAGAAGTATTTGATAAACCATTCGGCGGGTTCAGGCAAAACGCTGACCATTGCATGGATGGCTGATTTATTGGACAGCCTTTATACTTCCGAAAATGATAAGATATTTGATAACATCATCATTCTGACAGACCGCAGGAGTTTGGATAAAAACGTAAAAGACGATTTGAAAAAGTTTACCCATCTAGGGACTAAAGTGAATTTTACAAGACGCTCGGGAAATTTAGCTGATTTTCTCGATAAAAATCGTGCGATTATTGTTACCACAATTCAAAAATTCGGTCATATACAGGATAAACTTCAGTCGGGTGAAGAATTGAAAAAAAGGAAAGTAGCATTTCTGATTGACGAAGCACATCGCTCGCAGGATGGGAAAATGGCTTTAAAACAGCGTCAGTATTTTAACAATCACGACATACCTGATAATGAACAAGGTGAAGACATTGAAGACAAAATTGAGGAAAAAATAAAAAAACTGGATACAAGCAATCAGATATTTGTTGCCTTTACTGCTACAACCACCCCGAAAACCGTTTTATTTTTTGGAGAGCCGTTCGATTCCTACACCGAAGAAGAAGCCATTAAGGAAGGATATATTTTAGATGTAGCACAAAATATCATATCCTATGAAACGCTTTATAACCTGAAATTCAATAATGATTATATCCCCAAACAGAAAGATGGTAAAGATTTTCCGACTGGGATTGTAAGCAAAGCCCTGAAAACAATTGCATTTAATGATGACGATTTAATTCAGTACAAATCGGAAGTAATTGTAAAACTTTTTGAGGATAAAGTAGAAAGAGCAATCAATGACAGAGGAAAAGCAATGGTTGTAGCGTCTTCTCGTCCGGCAGGATTAAAGTTTTTTAATACGATAAAAACCATTTTAAAAGAAAAAGAGGCAGATTATAAAGTCCTGTTTGCATTTAGCGATTATACCGACCCTTTAACAAATGAATCAATCGAAGAAGTCAAACTCAACGAATTAAATACACTTCATAATAATAAACCCATTGAAGATGTTTTTGATTTGGATGACTACAGGATATTAGTTGTAGCCAATAAATTTCAAACTGGCTTTGACCAACCATTGTTAGCTGCTATGTTTTTAGATAAACCGGTAAACGGAGTTAATGCAATTCAAACCGTTTCCAGGCTGAATAGAAAACATATTGATAAAGAACAGGAAGATATATTGGTAGTTGATTTTACAAATAATTCATCAAATATTTTTGAAGCCTTTAATAAACACCGAAAAGGCTCGCCTTACAAGGAAAAAGAACCCAACAAAGAAATATTGCATGATTTGTACAACCAGATTTTAAATAACAAAGTATTTACAGAAACTGAAATACAATCGTACATTGAAGCTTATATGGAAGCTGAGGAAGAAGCCCGTAAAAGGAACTCAACAGCCGATGCAATACTAAGCAATATCGATCAGGAATACAGAAGCATTTTTAAAACTAAACTACCAACCATAGAGGAACAAAAAACTTATATTGGTCTTTTAAACAGATTTGTAAATCTATATTATTTTATTGCCCAATTTTTTGTGCTTGAGTTAAAAGTGAATAATTTTATTGTATTTGCAGAAGTTATGGCAAATACTTTAATAAAGAAGGGCAAGACAAGCGAGCTTAAACAATTACTCAAAAACATAGAATTAACAAAGGGGGCTGTTAAATATAAAGGTTCAAAAGCAAATATTAGTATTGTCAAAGAACCAAAAAAAACAGGTTTAAAAATAAGTAATGGAGGGCAATCTCCACCAAGAACAACAATTGAGGAAGCTTTGGCTGAAATTGAACAGAAATACCAGATTAGCAAAGAAGATGCTATTGTGATAAAAGAGATTTGTGAAGAAGTTTCAAATCACTATGATATTAAACAAAAAATTACTGATAATAGAGATAATGAAAACTATCTGAAAAACAGTGCAAAACCAAAAGTAAGAAGAGAAGTCAGAAAAGGATATGAAAAAAGAGAACTATGGAAAAAGCTTGAAGACCCGATTTATATTCAAAGAGGTGGTATAATTAGCTTGATGGGAAAAACGATAATCAAAACCATATTGAAGGCAACAGGCTAAGCTTTTCTAATTGCATACACATTGCCAACGCTTTTTTGCCTCCCTCTAAAAACTAATTTTTTTAGCTATTTAGATAGCAGACAAATTTAAAATTTACAAAAATGAAAAAATCGCAATATTTTAAAAAATTGAATAATGAAAAAATTCAATGTCAATTATGTCCTCATAATTGTATAATAAATAAAGGTAAAAATGGTATTTGCAGGGTCAGGAAAAATATTTCATCAGAACTTTATTCAATGAATTATGGTAAAGTTTGCTCTCTTCATTTTGATCCTATTGAGAAAAAACCTTTATATCATTTTTATCCGGGAAGAACTATTTTTTCAGTAGGAAGTGTTGGTTGCAATTTACGTTGTAAATTTTGTCAGAATTGGGAAATATCACAGACATCGGTTGAGGATTATCCGTATTTAACTGATTATTCCCCCGAAGATATTGTAAAATTAGCTACTGATGAATCAGGAAACATCGGAATTGCATATACATATAACGAACCAACTGTTTGGTATGAATTTATGCTCGAAATTGCCAGGCTGGCAAAATCAAAAAATCTCAAAAATGTAATGGTAACAAATGCTTATATTAATCCTGAACCTTTGGAAGAGCTAATGCCTTTTATTGATGCCTTCAGTGTTGACCTGAAAGCATTTTCTGAAAATTTCTATAAAGAAATAGTATCAGCCCAACTGGAGCCTGTTAAAAATACTTTAAAATCAATAAATAAAAAAAACAAACATCTTGAAATCACTAATCTTATAATACCCGGCTTAAATGATGATGAAAAAGTATTTAAAAAAATGATTAATTGGATAAAAGATGAATTAGGCGTAAATACCGTCTTGCATCTATCAAGATATTACCCTACTTATAAAATGACCATTGAATCAACCTCTGTTTCCAAACTTATAAAATTATTTAAAATAGCAAAAGAACATTTAAATTTTGTTTATTTAGGAAATGTCAGGACACAGGAAGGACAAAACACATATTGTTATAAATGTGGTAAATTAGTTATAAACAGGTTTGGTTATACAACAGACTTATCAGGAATAGATGATGATGGGAAATGTTTGCATTGCGGTAATAAAATATTATAAAATAAAGATTTAAAAATTAATGTAAAACATTTTTTGTTATTCATAAAAAAGCTCTAATTTTGCACCCCTGAAAATTTCAGATAATTAACCCGAGTATTAACCCGGCTCGATTACTAACTCTAACAAGCCATGTTGCCGAGCCATAAAGCAAATTTACATGACTGATAATCAATCAAAAGTCGATAATGAAATAGAAAATGTAACTCAGACTAATAATGAAAGTGATCTTCCTGATAGCAATGAGCAAACTGAAAAAACTCAAGTTGAAGAAAAAGAAACACAAGCAACAGATACAAAAAAAGAACCTGTAAGTGATGAAAAGAAAATCGTTTCTGTTGAAAAAAAAGAAGAACCTAAAAACAAAGAAACCAAGGTTGTTGATAAAATTGAGGAACAAGCAAGTGAAGTAAAGGAAACCAAAGCTGCTGAAAAAAAAGAAATACTAAAAGAAAAGCAGGAAACAGTAGCTGAAGAAAAACAAACCGAAGCTGTTGATAAAATTGAAGAACCTTTAATAGAAGAAAAAAAGGTTGAACCCGAAGATAAATTAACGGCAGAAATAAACTTAAAAGATGACCTTAGTAAGGATCCCCCAGATTTTGATTGGGATTCTATCGGTAAAAAGCAAGATGCTTACACAGATGATGAACGAAAAAAATTAGAAGATTTATATAATGATACTCTTAACTCTATTGTTGAACATGAAGTAATAGATGGAACAGTAGTCGCAAAAAGCAATCGTGAAGTAGTAGTAAATATTGGATTTAAATCTGATGGAGTTCTTCCATTATCAGAGCTGAGATATAATCCTGATTTAAAAATAGGTGATAAAATTGAAGTATATGTTGAAAGTCAGGAAGATATTAGTGGTCAGCTAATACTATCTCATAAAAAAGCACGAATTCTTAAATCATGGGAACGTATTAATGAAGCTTTTGATAAAGAAGAGGTTATACATGGCTATGTTAAATGCAGAACAAAAGGCGGTTTAATAGTGGATGTTTTCGGTATTGAAGCTTTTTTACCAGGCTCACAAATTGATGTTAAACCCATTCGTGATTATGATGTTTTCGTTGATAAAACAATGGAATTTAAAGTTGTAAAAATCAACCACGAATATAAAAATGTTGTTGTTTCACATAAAGCACTTATTGAAGATGAGCTTGAACAGCAAAAGGCTGAGATTATGTCGAAGCTTGAAAAAGGACAAGTACTTGAAGGAACTGTTAAAAACATTACAACTTACGGTGTGTTTATTGATTTAGGTGGCGTTGACGGTTTAATTCATATTACTGATCTTTCATGGGGAAGAATAAATCACCCGGAAGAAATAGTTGAACTTGACCAAAAAATACAAGTTGTTATTCTTGATTTTGATGATAGTAAAAAGCGTATAGCTTTAGGTTTAAAACAATTAACCCCGCATCCTTGGGACGCTTTAGATAAGGATTTAAAAGTAGGCGACAAAATAAAAGGAAAAGTAGTTGTGATCGCCGATTATGGTGCTTTTGTTGAAATTGCTCCTGGTGTTGAAGGATTGATACATGTATCAGAAATGTCATGGTCGCAACATTTAAGAACCGCCCAGGATTTCTTAAAAGTTAACGACGAAATTGAAGCTGTAATATTAACACTCGACAGAGAAGAAAGAAAAATGTCATTAGGTATTAAACAATTAATACCTGACCCATGGATTAACATTAAAGAAAAATATCCGATAAATTCTAAACATAAAGCTATTGTACGTAATTTTACAAATTTTGGAATTTTTGTTGAATTGGAAGAGGGCGTTGATGGATTAATACATATTTCAGACTTGTCCTGGTCTAAAAAAATTAAACATCCTGCTGAATTTACTAAAATAAGTGAAGAAATTGAAGTCGTTGTTTTAAATGTTGATGAAGAAAACAGAAGATTAAGCTTAGGACATAAACAATTAGAAGAGAATCCGTGGGATGTCTTTGAAACTGTATTTACTGTTGGCTCTATACATAAAGGCACGATTGTAAGTATTACTGAAAAAGGTGTTATTGTTGCACTGCCTTATGGTGTTGAAGGTTTTTCTCCTATACGTATGACTGTTAAAGAAGATGGTACAAATGCCAAAATTGAAGAAAGCCTGGATTTTAAGGTAATTGAATTCTCAAAAGAAAATAAAAAAATAATCCTGTCTCATTCAAAAATATATCAGGATATTGCTGCTGAAGAAAAAGCAAAACATTTAGCTAAAGAGAAAAAAGAACATAGTTCAGCTAAAAAATCAATCAGGAAAATTAAAGATAATATTGAGAAAACAACTTTAGGCGACCTTGAAGCATTAGTTAATTTAAAATCAGATATGGAGCAATCTGCAAAAGAAAAGCTTGAACGCAGAGAGCTTGAGAAAAAAGCTAAAGCTGAAAAAGTAAAAACTGAAAAACAGAAAGAAACACCAGAAAAAAAAGAAGATAAAAAAGCTGACGTAAAAAGCAAAGAAAAAGAATAAAAATATTTTTTTATTATTTTATGAAAATCCCCCGTTTTGGGGGATTTTTTTTAATACGATTCATACTTGAAAAATGAAATTTTCTATAACAATATTAGGTTGTAATTCTGCTATTCCTACTTTACACAGAAACCCAAGCGCCCAAATACTTAATGTTCATGAAAGTTTGTTTTTAATTGATTGTGCTGAAGGTACACAAATACAATTACTAAAATATAAAATCAGGCTTCAGCGTATTAATCATATTTTAATCAGCCATTTACACGGCGACCATTATTTCGGATTAATCGGCTTATTATCTTCATTTCATTTATTAGGCAGAAAAAACGAAATTCATGTCTATGCCCAGGAAGCATTAAAAAAAATATTAGATATTCAATTATTAGCATCAGAAACAAAATTGACTTATCCTTTGATTTTTCATCCAATTAATCCCGAAGTACATGAAAATATTTTTGAAGATGATAAATTATGTATAAATACTTTTCCTGTTAAGCATAGTATACCCACTTGTGGTTTTTTATTCAAAGAAAAGCAAGCAGAAAGGAATATACGAAAAGAGATACTTTCACAAATTAAAATTCCTTATTCCGAATTTGATAAAATAAAAAAAGGGGCTGATTATATAAGTCCTAAAGGTGTTATTTATAAAAATGCAGACCTGACTCTTGACCCGCCACCCTCGCGTTCTTATGCGTATTGTACCGATACCTGTTATTATGAACAAATAATTCCTCATATTAAGGATGTAGATTTGCTTTATCACGAAGCAACATTTATGCAAAATAAAGCAAAAAGTGCATCCGAAAAATTTCATTCTACTACTAAAGATGCAGCTACTATTGCAAAAAAAGCAAATGTCAAAAAGCTTGTAATTGGTCATTATTCATCACGATATGATGATTTGGAACCATTATTGAGTGAAGCAAAAAATGAGTTTCCAAATACTTATTTGGCTGAAGATGGAAAGGTTTTTGAAATTGATTAAATGTAAATCAATGCTTCATACAATATTTCTATAGGATGCAAAGCTTCTCTTCCGGTTCCGTCTTTTATCTGGTGTCGGCAGCTTGTCCCTGCTGCAGCTATTATTATTTTTGTATCTGTTTTTCGTATTTCAGGAAATAATACCAATTCACCGATTTTCATTGATAGTTCATAATGTTCTTTCTCGTATCCGAATGAGCCTGCCATACCACAACATCCAGAAGGAATTTCTTCAACTTCGTAATTTTCAGGCAAAGAAAGCATTTTCTTAGTCGGTACTGTTGAAGCTATGGACTTTTGCTGACAATGACCATGCAGCTTGATTTTCAGTGCTTCCTTAGTAAATTGCTCTTTGGTTATTTTTCCTTTTTCTATCTCTTTTATTATAAATTCATCAATCATTAAAGTATTTTTTGCCAGTTCATCAGCATCATCTTTCAAATTTTTATCAACCAATTCAGGGTATTCATCCCTGAAAGTTAAAATTCCTGATGGTTCAATACCAAGTAATGGAGCTTCTTCTGAAATAATATTTTTTAATAAATTAACATTTTTATTTGCAATTTTTTTAGCTTTTCTTATTAATCCTTTGGATAAGAAAGTTCTGCCGCTTATTGTATGTCTTGGAAGTTCAACATAATAGCCGAGTCTGGTGAGAAGCTTTATTGTTTTAATACCTATTTCAGTATCATTATAATTGGTAAACTCATCTGCAAATAAATAAATTTTTCCTTTGAGATTTTCCAGGTTTTCAAAACACTGTAATTTTTTTAAATTTTTTTTTACCCAATTTTTTAATGTGATTTTATATAATAAAGGAATACTTCGCTTTGGTGCAAAACCCAGAATTTTTTTAATAATTTTTGAAAAAAACCGATTACTCATAAAAAAATTGTTCACAAAAGGCATAACCGAGCTTAACTTATTAATATTATTTATATAAGCAATTGCCTTTGTTCTGACAGGTATTCCATTTGCATCATAATAATGTTGCAAAAATTCTGCTTTTAATTTAGCTATATCCACACTTGAAGGACACTCTGATTTGCATGCTTTACATGACAGGCAAAGGTCCATTATATCATAAATTTCTTTATAGTCAAAAGGATTTTTTTTATCAGAATTAGTTAAAAATTCGCGTAAAATATTAGCCCTTGCACGGGTCGTTGTATTTTCATCACGAGTAGCCATATAACTCGGACACATAGTTCCACCGATAATTTCCGATTTACGGCAATCAGCCGAGCCATTACATTTTTCAACACTCCTAAGTATTCCAAGGTCTTTTGAAAAATCAAATATTGTTTCTATTTCTCTGTAAACTTGTCCCGGCTTATACCTAAGAAAGGTATTCATCTTTGGAGTATCAATAATTTTACCGGGATTAAATATTTTGTTAGGATCCCAGGTGTATTTAATATCTTTTAATAATTTATAATTTTTTTCGCCTATCATTAAAGGAATAAATTCTCCTCTTAAACGACCATCACCATGCTCACCACTAATAGATCCATTATATTTCTTAACTAATTTGGCAGTTTCTAAGGCAATCAAATGGAAAAGTTCAACATCATTTTGTTTTTTTAAATTTAATACAGGTCGTAAATGTAATTCGCCGGTATCTATATGTGCATAAAAAACACAACTTAATCCATGACGATCCAATAATTTTTTTAAATCATTAATAAAATCCGGTAAAACTTTCGGATTTACTGTTGTATCCTCAATAACAGCCACCGGTTTAGCATCACCCGGAATATTTGACAATAAGCCCAAACCTGCCTTTCGTAATGCCCATACTTTTTGAATATCACCGTTAAACACAATAGGAAAATGGTATCCATAACCTTTATCACGCATTTCAGCTTCCATTTTGCCGGCAATCTGCAATATTTCCTCTTTTGTGTCTTTGGCAAATTCAACTATAATAATAGCTTTAGGTTCGTCTTTAATAATAAAACGATTTTTTTTATGCTGTAAATGGTTTTTCGTTTGTTCAATAATAATATCGTCCATTAACTCAACAGCATAAGGTTTATATTTTAATGCAATTAAATTGCCGTGGAAAGCATGCTCAAGCTTATGAAAATTAATACAGACCAAGCCTTTTTCTTTATGTGGAAGGGTAACTAAATTTAATTTGATTTCGCTTATAAAAGCCAAAGTTCCTTCTGATCCGGCAATCAACTTACTGAAATTAAATTCAGGTGTTCCGGGTGTAAATGGTTCTGTATTTAATAAAATATCAATGGCATATCCTGTATTTCTTCTTTTTATTGAACTGTCGGGAAATTGTTTACATATTTCTTTTTGATTTTCCGGGTTTGAAAGTATCTCGTTTATATTCCTGTATATTTTATTTTCTAATGTATTTCCTGTACACTTTGCTTTAAATTCGCTGATTGATAAAGGTCCGAATTCAACTTCTAAACCATCGCTTAAAATTGTTTTCACAGAAATAACATGTTGACGAGTATTGCCATAAATAAGCGAATGAGCACCACAGGAATTATTACCAACCATTCCGCCAATCATACAACGATTTGATGAAGATGTTTCAGGACCGAAATATAATCCGTTTGGTTTAATAAATTTATTTAACTCATCTAAAACAACACCTGGCTGTACTCTGACCCAATGCTCATTTTCATTAAGTTCAATAATTTCTGTCATATATTTGGAAACATCCACAACAATTCCTCCCCCGACAACTTGCCCTGCGAGTGAAGTTCCCGCTGTTCGGGGGATTAAGGATGTTTTATGTTCATTAGCCAAACATATTAATTTTTTAATATCATCAATATTTTTAGGTCGTGTAACTGCCAAAGGAATTTCTTTATATGCAGAAGCATCGGTTGCATATAACAAACGGGTTGATTCATCTAAATAGATATCACCATTAAATTGGTTTTTTAATTCTGTTAATTTTGAATGAATATTTTTATAAGTTGTCATTATCTATGGAATTAAATTCGATTTTTTCACTTAATATTATGGTGCAAAAACCGAATTAGCCGCATTTCTGTAATTTATTATAAATATCTTTCCTGATTTTTGCTCGTAATCGCCATCATAAACTAAAAACTGTTTTTCTATTCATTCGTTATATATAGATGTACATTGATTAAATCTCTTCCGAAACTAAGGATGAAATGTTTGAGCAGATTTAATTTCAACAGGATATAGCTGACGGGCTTTTTTAAAAACAACATCAACCTCATTTTGATGACTATCTCTGTAAAAGAACAGATTGTGGTCAAATCCTGTATTAAAACGATATTTAACAAGTTCCATTAATACTAAATTTTCGAACAAAGCACCTCTGAGCGGATCTCTTGAAATCTGTCTGGCATCTTCTATTCCAAGCAAATATGCAGCTAAACCGACATCATAGAAATAAATTTTTGGAGATTTTATAAGTCGTTTATTAATATTTTCGTAATAAGGTTGTAAGAGTAACACAATAAACGAGGCTTCAAGTATTGACATCCATGATTTAATTGTAGTTACTGAAACTCCAACTTCCGTTGCAATTGATGAAGCATTAAAGATATTACCTATTCTTCCGGCACATATATGTATAAACTTCTGAAATAAGCTTAGGTTTTTTATTTGAAAAATTTGTCTTAGGTCTCTTTCCAAATAAGTTTCGTAATAATTCCTGTATGCTTTTGTTGGATTCAGGTTATCAGAATATACTGCGGGATAAAATCCGTGAAGTATTAATTCATCTGTATTATTTTTAGTAATGTGTCGAATTTCATTAAGTGTTAATGGTAAAAGTTTTAAAATAGCTGTTCTTCCAGCCAGCGATTGTGTTAATTTATTTAATATTGAAAACTGATTACTTCCCGTTAGAATATAATTTATACTGTGTTTATTTTCATCAACTATTTGCTGTAAATAAGATAATAAGTGAGGCACATGCTGTATTTCATCTAATATTGCACCGTATTTATTTTGTCCGAGAAAAGCCCTTGGATCATTTATTGCCAATGACCGAATATCAGGATTTTCAAGACTAAAATATGGCAGGTTTTTAAATAATTTTTTAACCATAGTTGTTTTTCCCGATTGGCGGGGGCCGGTTATTGTAATTACCGGATATTGCTTTGACGCTGATAAAACCTCAGTTTCAATGTCTCTTTTTATATAGCTCATTTTTGTGTAAAATTAAAGTTGTGGTTTAAATTTGCACAAAAGTACAAAAAATATTTATTTAATGAATTGAGCAGTTTAGTAAAGGATATCTATAATGCTGCCAGGAATTTTAAGAAGAATAATAAATACTCAAAAGACAATAATCAATATTATATAGTAAATTATCTTTAATTAAAAGTATTATTATTATTTTTTTATTATTACACGAGTATTCAATATTCCGTTTTCTGTTTCAATTGAAATGGTATATAAACCCTGATGATATTCTGAAGTATTGAAGTGGTATTTTTTACTGTTAATAACTTCTTCGGCAATTTTCTGTCCGACATTGTTAAATATTTTTATTCGCGAAATATGATAATCTGAAGAAATATATACAACGTCAGTAGCCGGATTTGGATATATACGTGTTTTGAAAGCAATATTTTTTTCTATTCCCATTAAATCAATAATAAAAGGGCCTTCAGGTAATGATTCTCCTTCTTCATAAATGGCATAAACCATATAATAATGCACACTCTGACTGATATTTGCATGCTTAAATACCGTATTAGTCGTTGTGGATAAAATTTCCCAGCTTTCACCTTCTAATTTATGAATTAAACGGTAGTGCTGAAACAAAGCCTTGGTACTTTTAGCTAAAGGTTTAAATATTTTGCTTTCATTCCAGACGTTTTCTATTGCAAAAATATCCGAATACGTAACTTCCCTTTGAGAAATTTTTTCTTTTATTATGGGTTGAGCAATTGTCTTGCCATCAGATGTAAACGACAGGAAAGCTTGTAAGTTCCAATTGTTATTATAACCCATATTAGATAAAGTATTCCATGTTATACCATCCAAAGAAATCAATTCTCCTTTTTCTTTGATTGCCGGTCCGTGATCAGCTCCTGCAACTCCAAAACCCTCATATTGATCAACTTTAAAACCAAACCATAACTCTTTTGATGTATTGATTTGAACAGGATCGTTTAATGAGATTTCATTCCACTGATTTATTTCATAAGACACAATTTCCTGGCTGACTAATTGAGTAGCAGCCTCGTCTCCTTCCCAAACAAGTAAGGTAAATGAAGTATTAGTGTCATTTGTTGGGAAAAAGGCTATTTTTGTAAGGTAATAGTTTTCATATCCGGCAAGTTCTTCGGGTAACCATCGGGATGCTGCATAGAATACTCCACCGGTAATTAATCCTATTGAAGTAAAATTTTCAGTGCTATCCCAATGCATCCATGTGTTGCCGTCTCCAGGTTCATTCCATGAAAGATAAACAGTATCATTACTAAATTCTCCGGTCAGGTTTTGAGGTGGATAATAAACAGAGTCAATTTTTTGTCCGGATAAAGAACCAGAAAACAAAAACATTACTACAAACCAAATGTATATTTTTAATTTTTTCATATCATTAAATTATTAAATTAATAATTAATGATTTATACGTTCTTTTGGTTTAAAATGTTTCTGAATATAATAATCAATTTCTGCATCAAATAATAACTGCTTATTTTCAGGTAGTAATGTGATAGTTAGTATTATCTTGCTTATTTTTTTATTCTTAATATTAAATTAAGATGTCGGGGTGAGAGGATTCGAACCTCCGACCTCGTCGTCCCGAACGACGCGCGCTAACCGGGCTGCGCTACACCCCGTAATATTTAATTAGATTTGCAAATATACAAAAATATCGAATTCAAAAAAATTTGTATCCTGTAATTACAGCGATTTTCTATTGATAATTGATTATTTTCTATTGATTGTTAAAAAATTGTTATTCAACATAATATATAAATTATTACTAAATTTAATTGCCCGTAAAAAATCACTGTAATTACGGATTGTTATACATCGAACGGGGTAAAATTGGACTATTTTCTTCAGTCTTCAGTCAACGAACTGCCTGCTGTGGACTGCCTACTGCCAACAGCTCTATTTTTAAAATGTATAAATTTATCCCGTTTTTAGTATAAGTTCAGTTATTCTACAAAATCAAATATGAAGGCTAAATAATATTTTGAGGTGCTGGGGTATATAATAATTTGATTACTTTTATAGCATCTTCTTTAAGTTTTGTTTTCTTTCGATTGGAAAAGATAAAAAGAAGTTCACACAATCCGCAGAGCGG
>JAIOSH010000192.1 GCA_021107685.1 Bacteroidales bacterium
GAAAGATTACAATACATTCAGATGTTCGGATAAATATTACCACCATGATTTTATTCCTAATAAAGAGGTTACTACTAAATGGGGTAACAGGACTTATTCTGTGTTTACCAATTCACTTGGATTTAGAGATGAGGCAATTAGAGATATTACGCTTAAAACTTCAAAAAAAAGAATTGTTTTTTTAGGAGATTCTTATGTTGAAGGTTTAGGTGTTACTTACAATGAATCTTTTACGGGTTTGCTGAACAACAGAATTGACACTTCTGAATTAGAAATATTAAATGCAAGTGCAGTAAGCTATAGCCCAAAATTATATTATCTGAAAACAAAATATCTTATTGAAAATAAAGGATTAAAATTCGATGAATTATTTGTTTTTATTGATATTTCCGACATTCAGGATGAAATATTTTATAAGACTTTTGAACCGGGTAAAACAAATTCATTTAAAGATTTTTTTTATAAATTAAATAAATTTTTCAAGAGAAACTCATTTATATATTATTCAATTTCAAATTTATCACAACAAAATAAAGGTATATCAAATACTTTTTATGCAGAAGAAAAAGCAAATATCAATGTTTGGTTCGAAAATATTGATGGATACTTAGACAAGAAAAACCCTGAAGAAGGACGATTTATATGGACTATAAATGAAACTGTTTTTAATAAATGGGGTAAGGAGGGATTGCGTCTATCCGGAAATAATATGAAAATGCTTAATGAATTGTGTGAACAATACAACATAGAATTAACAATTGTAATTTATCCTTCACCTTACCAGATATATAGTAAAGATTTAGATAGTAAACAGGTTAGATACTGGCGGGAATTTTCAGAAAAATATAAAATTGCATTTATCAATTTATTTCCTGATTTTATTAATAATTCAAAACCTGAAGATATTTATAACAAATATTTCATACAGGGAGACACTCATTGGAACCCCGAAGGTCATAAATTAATTGCCGATAGATTAGTAGATTTTATAAAAGATTAAATTTTCTGTTGCTTTTAATTAGAAAAATATTTATTTTTGACTTCTTTTCTGTAATGAATAAAAAATTTAAATAAAAATAATGGGAACAGATCAAAAAGCTTATATAAAATTTTCAAATGCTGAAAAATTAATGCCGCAGGAAGAAGTGCTTGAAATCAATAAACAAAAAAGCACATTAACAGTTGGCATACCTAATGAGACATCATTTCAGGAAAACAGGGTTTCTCTTGTACCACGTGCCGTTGGTCTTTTGGTGGCAAATGGTCATCAGGTTATAATAGAATCGGATGCAGGTAAGGCATCTCATTTTAGCAATAATGAATATATTGAGGTTGGAGCAAGGATAGTATATACTTCAGAAGAGATATATAAAGCTGATATTATTTTAAAAGTAGCTCCTGCTTCATTATCTGAAATAGACTTGTTAAAATCAAGGCAGACAATAATTTCTTCCTTACACTTGACCGGACAGAATGATGAATATTTTAAGAATTTGATGAATAAAAAGATAACTGCCATAGCGTTTGAATATATTAAGGATAAAACCGGTTCTTTTCCTGTTATACGTTCAATAAGCGAAATAGTAGGTGCTACTTCAATTCTTATTGCTGCAGAATACCTAAGTAACCCTGAATATGGCAAAGGCATTTTACTTGGAGGTTTTCCCGGTATAACACCATCAGAGGTTGTTATCCTTGGAGCAGGTACAGTTGCAGAATATGCTGCTCGTACTGCATTAGGATTAGGAGCAATAGTTAAAGTATTTGATAATTCTGTTTATAAACTTCGCAGTTTGCAAAATAATATAAATTCAAGAATCTTCACATCTATAATTCAACCAAAGGTCTTATTAAAATGCTTAAAAACAGCCGATGTTGTTATTGGTGCTGTTCATTCGAGCGAAGGTATAACACCTTGCTTAGTAACTAATGAAATGGTTAAACAGATGAAATTCGGTTCGGTAATTATTGACGTAAGTATTGACCAGGGAGGATGTTTTGAAACTTCTCATATTACAAATCACAAAAATCCAGTTTTTAAAAAATTTGATATAACACATTATTGTGTTCCGAATATTGCTTCAAAAGTACCTCATACTGCTTCTTATGCTTTAAGTAATTTTTTTACTCCAATAATATTAAAAATTGGTGAAGAAGGAGGCATTAAAAATATGCTGATGAATGATTATGGCATACGGCAGGGAGTTTATTTATTTAATGGTATTCTAACTAAAAGATATATTGGCGAATATTTTAACCTGCCTTTTCAGGATATTGAATTATTAATAGCTGCTTTTCATTAAGATTACATATAATCTTTAATATTTATTTGTTAACATTTTATATGTTGAATTGTTTTTTTATTAATTTAGCTAACTAATTTGTATCTGTTTATAAAGTCAACAAAAATCAAAAAATCACCGTCATTGCGAGAAACTGACAGTAGGGATTGTGTGATAGAGTTTCGTGGCAATCTGTTAATAAATAATGAATTAAGTTTCAAATAAACAGATTGCTTCTGAACGCCAACACACATGCTTTCCTACGGTTCATCGCAATGACGACATTATAGACAGGCACTAATTACAAATCGTTTAATGTTCAATTGTTTATGTAACGTATAACGTATAACTAATAATGCGAATCAAGAGTTGAAATTAATATATTTTTTACATGTAATAATCAGGTACTCGGTACTTGGTACTTGGTACTCGTTACTGTGTTGCACAGAACCCAGTGCCAAGTAATAATTATCAATCATTTTTAACCCTTGATTCGTATTAATAACATATAACGTAAAACATATAACAAATAACTAATACACGTATATCCCAAAAAAACTATAAAATAATGAAACAAATAATAGTAGCAATAGACTTTTCAAAATGCTCTGTTCATGCACTTGAATACGCCATTAATATTGCCAATAAAGTTAATTCAAATATACTTATGGTATGGGTTGATAATACAAGCAGTTCAGAGTCAGTCTTTCCCGAATCACATTTAGATTTTCGTAAAGAAATTAATAATAATTTTAATGAACTGGTAGATAAATATAAAGATACATTAATTAATGGCGAAATAAGTTTTAAAATAAGAAAAGGAAAGGTACATAATGAAATAGCCAACCAGGCAAAATATGTTGATGCAGATCTATTAATTGCCGGAACTCATGGTGTCTCCGGTTTTGAAGAATTCTGGATTGGCAGTAATGCATACAGAATAGTAACTTATGCTCCTTGCCCTGTAATAACAATAAGAGCAGATTATAAATTTAAAAAATCAATCTCTAAAATAATTTTACCCATTGATAGTTCTCTTGAGTCGCGTCAAAAATTACCATTTACTTCAAAATTTGCCAAATATTTTGATTCGGAAATTCATGTTGTATCTTTATATTCTACTACTATAAAAGCAGTTAGAAATAGGGTTGATAATTATACTAAACAAGTCGAACAATTCCTTGAAGAGGAAAATATTAAATTTAACATAAGTATTTTAGAAGCAGATAATATTACAAAATCAACTATTGAATATGCACAAAATATTAATGCTGATCTTATTGCAGTTATGACAGAACAGGAAACAACAACTTCAAATCTTTTCCTTGGAGCTTATGCCCAGCAAATGGTCAATCATTCATCTATTCCTGTTATAAATATTCATGCAAAAGAATTTATTCGTATTCAATCAAGATAGCAATGAAAATCTTAAAGTGCTTTTTCATATTGTTTTTTATAAATTTTTCTTTTTTATCCTTTTCCCAGGATTTATCACAAGGAAACATAGAAGTAATTCAGGATATAAGAATAGACACATTAATCAAAAAACATATTTATCTAAATAAAGTCAAACATAATATTAAAGGATGGCGTATCCAGATTTTTTTTGATTCAGGTAATAATTCAAAAAAAATGGCAAATGATACTAAAAATGAGTTTATTGATAAATTCCCACAAGCTGAAGCATATATAATTTTCCGCGCACCATATTATAAAATCAGGGTTGGTGACTTCAGAACAAAAATGGATGCACAGCGTTTTCTCAAAGATATTATTAATGATTATCCTAATGCTTTTGTAATTAAAGATGAGATTAATTACCCCAAATTGGATTAATGGTAACTAATTAGTGCTTGTACTAAAACGTTGGTTTCTTGTCATTTCGACCAAAGGGAGAAATCTCCATCAATCTGTATATCGGGCATGAGATTTCTCCCTTTGGTCGAAATGACAGTTTTGAATAGTTTTTCGTTCAAGGCACTAACTAATAACATATAACATATAACATCAACGATTAACTTAAAAATTGAAATTTTTTATAACCTCAACAGCTACAAAATATGAAAACACTATATATTGCCCGTCATGCAAAATCATCATGGGATCACCCTGAACTGATTGATGAACAACGTCCGCTTTTAGAAAAAGGTATAAAAAAAACAGGAATTATAACAGATTACCTTATTGATAATAATATCTCTGTTGATTTAATTATTTCCAGCCATGCTGTAAGAGCCTTGGAAACTGCGAAAATTATTGCTAAAGCCATTCATTATCCCGAAGATGAAATTATAATCAATGAACATATTTATTTTTCTGATATTGATGATCTGACAGAGCAATTATCTAATTTGTCTGACCAACTTAAATCAGTAATGATTGTAGGGCACAATCCTACACTGACAGATTTTGCAAATTATTTATTAGAAAAAAAAATTGACTGGCTGCCAACTTCAGGTATTGTTAGTATAAATTTTAAAACACAGCATTGGCTTAATTTATTAGATTCAAGGAAAACAACTAATTTTATTATTTATCCGGGATTATTAAAAAAAAGCAGAAATAAATAAATTTTAACCAATAATATAAAATGACAAAAGATTCATCAATATATATAAACAGGGAAATAAGCTGGTTGCATTTTAATGCAAGAGTTTTACAGGAAGCTATTGATGAAACTACTCCATTGATTGAAAGAATTAAATTCTTAGGAATTTTTTCTAATAATCGCGATGAGTTTTTCAGGGTACGCGTTGCTACATTGAACCGAATGATTAATATTAACAACTTAGATTATAAAGTTAAATACGACCCGAAAAAAATACTAAAAGAGATCAATGAAATTGTTACAAAACAGGAAAAAATATTTACTAAAACATATTTTAATATTGTTAAAGCCTTTGCAAAGAAAAATATCCATATCATAAATGAGAAACAATTAAATGAAGAACATGGAAAATTTGTAAAAAAATATTTCCACGAAAATCTCAGAGCTTATCTGTTTCCTATTATGCTTGAAAATTTTCATCGTTTGACATCTCTGAAGGATAAATCTATATATCTTGCCATTGAACTGATAAGCACAAAAAATGAGCTAATAGAAAAATATGCATTAATAAAAGTACCAACAAGTTTGCTTTCAAGGTTTTTGATTTTACCGCAAATTGGTGATGAAAAATATATCATTCTGTTAGACGATGTTATTCGTTATTGTTTAAAAGATATTTTTTCTATTTTCGGTTATGATACTTTTAATGCTTATACCATAAAACTCACACGCGATGCTGAAATGGATATTGATAATGATGTTTCCAAAAGTTTCATCGAAATAATGAGTGAAAGCATCAAGCAAAGGAAAAAAGGAATTCCTGTCAGGTTTGTTTATGATGAAACTATTCCTGATAAATTTTTAAAAATCCTTACAAAAAAACTCAAAATATCAGAAAAAGATAATTTACGAAAAGGTGACAGGTATCATAATTTTAAGGATTTTATGTCATTTCCCCAAATTGGTACCGACCAGTTAGTTTACCCTCCTTTTCCCCCATTACCGCATAAAGACCTTTCATTAAATAAAAGCATTATTGAAGTAATTAAACAAAAAGATATAATGCTTCATTTTCCTTACCAGTCATTTCAATATATTATTGATCTTTTATGCGAAGCATCTATTGACCCCAAAGTAACATCAATAAAAATGACCTTTTATCGTGCTGCTAAATATTCCAATGTTATAAATGCACTTGTAAATGCAGCAAGAAACGGTAAATCAGTAACTGTATTTTTAGAATTACAGGCTCGTTTTGACGAGGAAGCCAATATCATACTTACAGGGAAACTACAGGATGAAGGAGTTAAGATTATACAAACAATACCGGGCTTTAAAGTTCATAGTAAATTAATATTGATAACAAGAAAAGAAAATAATGAAAATGTTTTTTATGCTAATATTAGTACCGGGAATTTCAATGAATCAACTGCAAAAGTATATGCTGATGATAGTTTGTTAACAGCAAATAAAAATATTACCGAAGATGTTGATAAGGTTTTTCATTTATTTGAGACAAGATATACTCCTCCCACATTTAAAAGCTTGATTGTTTCTCCCTTTGATACGAGAAATTTTTTCATAAGAATGTTGAATAATGAAATAGATAATTCAAAAGCAGGGAAAAATGCCTGGGCTATCATTAAACTGAATAGCCTTGTTGATAAAAAAATAATAAGAAAATTATACCAGGCAAGCCAGGCAGGTGTAAAAATCAAAATAATTGTCAGGGGAATATGTGTTCTCATTCCAGGTATTCCCGGATTAAGTGAAAATATTGAAGCATTTGGCATTGTTGATAAATTTCTTGAACATTCAAGAGTTTATATTTTTTGTAATAATGATGATGAAAAATATTATTTTGCTTCGGCAGATTGGATGCAGCGAAATTTCGACCATCGCATTGAAGTAACCTGCCCTGTTTATGATAAAGATATTCAAAAAGAACTGATGAAAATGCTGAAAATCCAATTGAATGATAATACCAAAGCACGAATCATAAGCAAAAACAACCCTAACCAATACAGGAAAACAAATTCAAAGACAAAAGTCAGGTCTCAATTTGAGATATATAAATATTTTCAGACCTTATTAGAATAGTTAGATTTTGTAAAATAGAAAATTAGATATTTATAGATATTCGTAGAAATTTGTAGATATTGAGATAGGGTTCTTAATAAATTTCTATCAATTTCAACAAATATTTTTAATTTCAAATTCAATATAACTTCAGGAAACCATATAAGGTTGCCAGTTAACAATAAGAGTTTTCTCTTCATCAAGTTTAAGATAACCATACTCATAACAAAACCGGTATTCATTATTATTTTTTGTTGTGTAGGTATGCGTATGATAACGAAAATCAAAACCAAGTTTTAGCAGGTATTCGGTTCTGATTGTTGTTTTTTATTAATGTCCAAAAGGATAAAATATATCCGTGTTATTAAACAAGTATATCCGTTTATACTCGTTTAATAACACGGATATACAAAACTACCGATTTAAATTTGCACTTTAAATATAAAAAATAAAAACTATGAAAAGAATAACAATACAACCGGTTAGTTACAAAAATAAAAAGTGGTTAACTCTAATATTTGATTATGACAAAAAACTGATAGAGAAAATAAAAAATATTTCAGGCTGTAGATGGAGCAAGTCGGAGAAATGTTGGTATATGCCTTATAGGGAAGATTACAGAAAATATCTAATTGAAATATTTTACGTTTTTGAATCAAAATTTATTTATAAACAATTAATCCCGAAGGTTCGGACAAATAAAAAAGTTGAAGAAAAAGAGAAAATCAATTTTAATTATAATAAAACAGAAGGATTGCTTTACTTTAAAATTCCTTTTGAAAAAAAAGATGAAATAAAAAA
>JAIOSH010000239.1 GCA_021107685.1 Bacteroidales bacterium
ACCCTGCGGTTGATCACGTTGAAACTCTCCGAATAGTGTCCATCCTGTGTTAGTTTCAAAATCATCGAAAAACAAGGTTGTTTGCCCAAATATAAAGCTACTAAAAGTAAGGGCAATAATAAATAAAAGTAAATTTTTCTTTTTTTTCATAATAATTTAATTTTAGATAAATGATTAAAGCCTGACAGGTAAATAATACCTGCCAGGTTTGCAGCTATTTTAAAACTAATAGGGTTTACATTATTTTTTTTCTATTCACCTTATACACTTTTTTCAAACCATAGCCAGCTCCCAAAGAGAGTAAAACTATTAAGCCGCTACCAAGAGGAGCGCCACCACCAACAGGCGTGTTACCACTGCCAGGTGCTTGACCTCCATTTGGATGTGGTGGTGTTTGAGCCAATGAAAACAAGGGTAACGTAAGAAAGATACCTGCAACTATTAATGATTTTAATGCTTTTTTCATATCGTTTGTTTTTTTAAATTAACAATTAATAAATTCAAGACTTAATATTTTTCCTTCAAATCCCAATAATTATCGAAATTTCAGGGAAAGAAGGCAAGGGAATAAAGTAACTAATTTATTAACCTATTATTTTAATCATAATTCCCCTGCACCTCTTCCAATCCCTTTCCCGATAAATATCCGGACAGGAAAAAGATTGAGTTTATTTTATAAATATTTTTTTTGTAACAACATTTTTATCACTCAGCACTTTTACAACATAATAAGCGCTCTTTTCAAGAGTTATCTTATTAAGTGCATTGTTTGTCGGTGCGCTTGCAACTTCCTGTCCCATCATGCTGTAAACAACGATGTTACCTTTTGTGTTCTCCGGTACGAAAACATAAACATCTTTGTTGTATGAATATATGACAAAGATATCTTCAGCATTTTCATCAACAGCAAGAGGTGTAAAGTGAACGATGAACCTGTTATCAGCATCACCTGAATTGTAAGTAAAAGTATAAGAATTGCTTAACAGATCCGTTTGAGTTTGAGTAAATAAATCCTCAAGAACTATATTGGCAAACTCACTGGTTTTAATTGCACTAATAGTAAATACACCTGATTCAACGGCTGTAAATCCAACAGGAACCATTTCTGTTTCCGGTAAACCGTTAATTGAAAGATAAACGCCTGACGGTGTAATAGAGAATATCTGAGGTAATTCAGGATTTGATAAAGATATTCTCTTATATGCATCATAAGTTCCATCGTGCTCAACACCGGCTTGTTCATTAAAATGAATCCATGTTTGATCTGAATAATTATCTCCGGAAGCTTCTATAATTAACAGGTCATTTACTTGGGCTTTATAAAAAGTATTAGCTCCTAAATGGGTTCTGTCAGCATCAGTAACAGTAAACGTACCTTCTCCTGTTGCACTTATAAAGAACCCTTGCATAGGAGGTATATATTGACCTGCCCCTACTCCTCCTTGTATAT
Source organism: Bacteroidales bacterium (assembly GCA_021107685.1). Classification (GTDB taxonomy): domain Bacteria; phylum Bacteroidota; class Bacteroidia; order Bacteroidales; family SMBSF39; genus SMBSF39. The sequence continues at coordinate 1,451 of JAIOSH010000239.1, forward strand.
ACGATAAATCATTCCCTGTTGCAGCTTCAATATAATGTACTTCTGTAGTCATATTTGCAGGTATTGTTACAATATCCCAATCTATTGATGACACATAAGGATTGCCCATTAAATTCCATCCCTGGTTACTTGCTGTAAAGCCTCTGCCTTGATCACCGAAATTCAAGGTTCCAACAAAAGAAACCGTATTAGAAGCCCCTAAAGTAGAATAAACGCCATATCCTTCCATTACATTCAAATTTGTACTCGGATTTATGATCTCAGAATAACTGTTGGTTGCTTCACTAAAGCTTTGCAGGTACATATTCAAGAACACATTTGCAGTAGCATTAGATATTGGAGAAGAAACCAAATGCCAGTCAATATCATTACCTGAGAAATAGCGATTAACTGTTGCTGTACCATTAACAGTTAAGTTTCCATTATCAAGTAATGTAGCTGTATTTGTAGCATCAGATCCGAATGTAATATTATTACATGCACCCGGTGCATTTATTGTCGGATAATTATCACAGCCTGTAGGTATTATTACATCAGTTGTGCCTGTTGGTATATTTCCATTAACCCAGTTGCCTGCAGTATGCCAGTCATTGCTTTTTACATATCCTCCCCAGATGCTTGATTGTGCTTCATAAATTACAACATCATCTACACAAACACCATAGCCATAATTATCGGTTCCTTCAAATGCGATATAATAATCACTACTTGGACTTGGTAAAGTAAAGGTTTCTTCTGTCCAAATAGGTATATCTCCTGTCCATTCCGCCCCGGGTATCATTATCCAACTTCCTGCTGCAGATGTTTTATAATAAACTCTCAATTCATCCTGATCTGGGTTCCAAAAAGCTTGAGTATGCCAGAAAGTTAATTTCGGACTTGTTAAGCCGCTTAGATCAAAGGCGGGTGTTACTAATTTAGTTACTGACCCGTAAGAAACATGGGTAAATGCTGCATTATAACTACCGCTATGCGCACTTATGGAACCATCATCTCCATCCTGGAAAACCCAATCATGAGTGCCGGTTTCATATTCCTGCGACCAGCATGAAGGAATAGCACCACTGTTTTCAAAATCTTCGATCCATGGGAAGGTGCTTACAGCGTCACATTCAGTGGTAAATTTCCATTCATCACCTGTTACGTCGGCTTTAGCAGTGTAAACAGTAGTTACTGTCCAGTAGTAATCTTCATTATAATCCCAGTTGGCTCCGGTATATGTATAATCACTTGTTGCACAAAAAGCATCATCCACAATGTCAGCCAATCCTGTTGCAGTTCCTATATCAATTTTATAGCTATCAGCATCTATCACATTGTCCCAATTAAAAGTTTTGGCTGTAATTAAGACGAAAGTAGCATTATTTACAGGATCAGGATTTGTTGCTTTACCATCAATAGTAGAAAAATCAAATGGATCTGACCATGCGCTATAGTCTCCGCCTCCACAATTGGTTCTTACATAAAAAGAGTAATTATGATTAATTGTTAAACCGGTTAAATGATAAGGATTTGAATTAGCCACAACAGTTGTTCCTGTTCCCTGAGCAAATCCCTGGCCGCCGTATTCAATTTCCCAACTTGTTGCCGGTGGTGAGTTATTTTCGGTCCAGCCGAGATCTACTGATGTAATTCCATAGTTTGTTGCAGTTAAATTTGTTGGTTTAAGACAGGAAGGTATGGGTTCATAAACAAAATCATCTATAGTCATAATCCTGTAAATAGATGTTGATCCATCTTTCAAAGCAATATATTTATCAGTAAGAGTATAGTTTGCGTCAAAATTAACTATATATTCTGTATAAAAATTAAGAGAAAGAGTTATAGTTTGATATGCAGTGAATGTTGATTCATCAGTCGGGTCAGACATTGTTCCGACAATTATATCCTGTACAGAAGTAAGTGCTTGTCCCTGAAACCTGATTCGGTTTGATTGTGAAGTAAGATCGCTAAGTTCCGGAGTTATTAACAGGCATTGATCTGATAGATTAGTTTTCCTCATTCTAACGCAATTTGGTGATGAATAATAATAGTTTGCGTATGTTTGGACATAACCAGAAGAAGTAATTTCTAATTTAGACCAGCAATCCGGCAAAGCAGGAGGTGTTACACCGTCAAAATTTTCCAAGAATGAAGCTGTAAATGCATCGCATTTAGTTTTAAAAGTCCAGACAGGGCCATTTGTAGTTGCCTTTGCACTGTTATGAGCTATCACCTGCCATTCGTAAGTTGTAAAATAAACAGCAGTGTAGCCATATAATCCGGTCGCCCCGGCAGTAGCTCCTGTAACAACTTGTGTCATGTTTCCTGTGGGCCCATACCAAAGATCGTAAGTGTCAGTATCAGATCCGAAGTCCCATGTTAAATCTCCGGTAATTGCAACACCGGTTTCTCCATCAGCAGGACTTGGATTTGTTGGTACACCCGGAGGCAAACTACCGGTGAATTCTTCTCCAGTTATCCTTGTATTTGGCCTGTTCGTAGTACCACTATATGCAAGAGAACATCCCGCAGCACCATCAGTATATGCATACGCATTCATATCGGCATAAGAGCCTGCAGTATAATACACTGTTGAATTTGAACTATAGGAAGTATTATCAAAACAAACTTTAATAAGCAGATTTGAAGTACCATCCCAGTTAAAAGGAGTTGTTAATGTAATAACATTCCATCC
>JAIOSH010000387.1 GCA_021107685.1 Bacteroidales bacterium
GTTGTTTCCGTATTAAACGGATTGGGATAGTTGCCTGTTAAAGTTGTCTTTGAAGACAAATGGTTATCTTCCAAACCCACAGAAGGATATAAAGTAAAATCAATCCCATCTGTAGTTTGACCTTCTTCAACTAAAACATCTGTTACCGTTTCTGCTTCGTATCCATCAAGAGAAGCAGTAACATTGTATGTTCCCGGATATATTCCGATTGAATACAATCCGGTTGCATCAGGATTTGCAGATATACTTCCTGCAGTTACAACAACATCTTCAATATTTCCTGTTCCACCGGTAAGACTTACAGTTCCTTCTATCCAACCTGTTTGACAAATTACTTCAGTACTCAATCGTGATTCTGTACCACCATATATTTTAGCAGTAACACAGTAATAATGGTTCTCTGTTCCTGAAATATCATTGTAAAATGTTTCAGTAATTAGTGTGCTGTTTATCTTTATATAAGGCCCGCCTGAAGTATCACTTCTGTAAATATTGTAACCTGCAATATCCGGTTCCGTATTTACATTCCAGTTTAAATTTACTAAATTTTCTGAAAAATAGGCAGTCAAGTTTTGCGGAGATAGAGGATGAAACCAACCAGTATTCCAGTTGTCATGAAACCATGTTCCCCATTCTGTCAGATAGTTTCTGTAAGGAATACCTTCGAGAGTCAATAAACTCACGCTTCCGTCTGTAGTTATCAATGCGATTTCAATATCTCCGTCACTATCGACATCACCAACAGCAGGACTATTCACCATTGTTGCCGAAGGTATAAGTATAGGCCAGTCAACAACCATTGAACCATCTCCGTGAAAAGCATTTAAACGACCACCGGGAGACGTAGTGTTATCACCTATAATAACCTCTCTGCTTCCGCCATCATCAATATCAAATACTATTGGTGAACATTCTAAAATCTGGCCGATATTAACAGGCCAACCGTCAACTAATTCTCCTGTGTGATGTCTTGCCATAAGTTCGAATGAATGACCTCCTCCAAAAATCTCCAGATCACCATCATTATCAATATCCCCTACAACAGGAGTAAGAAAAGTTTGAATTCCCGAAAAGGTTTGAGGCCAGTTATCAAAATTCGTTCCGTCATGATGATAAATACCAATATAAATTGAACTACCTGAACCAACATAAGAATGAAGGATTTCCAGATCGCCGTCATCATCAAGGTCTGCAAGTATAGGTTGAGCATAACACATATCAACTGCAACATTGAGAAGGGGCCAACCCGGTTCAATATTTCCATCTTTATCCCAGAGATATACGGACTTATATGAAACAGCACAAATTTCAACTATTCCGTCATTATCAACATCTGCTACCGATACCGTTCCCGAACAAACATCATCTGTAAATTGAGGCCAGCCGGGATACATTGTCCCGTCATGATTAAAAACATTAACTTCACCTTTCCCAACAATTATCTCCAAATTACCATCATTATCTATATCGGAAATGACAGGTGATCTGTATTTTGCAAAAGAACCTAAACTTTGGGGCCAACCCGCAACCGCAGTTCCGTCATTATGCCAGACATGTAAAGTACCCGCTGTTGTAACAAAAATGATCTCTAAGCCTGGATAATCAGGATCCATATCGGCAACAGCTGCTTTACTTTTTATCTGTCCTAATCCTGTTTTGGGCCAGCCGGGAAGATCATAACCGAAATAATCAAAAACATGAAACTCACCATTTGAGGTGCCGATAATTATTGCGAGAAGACCATCTCCGTAAATATCGCCAAGACAGATACCGACTCCACCTCCAATACTAACAGGCCAACCCGGCATTTGTACCGGTTCTGTGCGGCTATTTTCATAAATAGCAGTTTCAAAATCAAGCAGTTCAAAATCGGTATTTCCATCAAATTCAGACCGGCAATATTCGACTTTCGTATCTTGTGCCTCCATAAATAATGGAATAAATAAAACGCACAAGATTATTTGAAATAGTATTTTTGTTTTTTTCATAATAAATATTTATTTTTCTAAATTAATTTTTCGGGTTTCAGGTTTCGGGTTTCAAGTTTCGGGTTTCGGGTTTCAGGTTTCAGGTTTCAGGTTTCGGGTTTCAAGTTACTAACTGCCGACTGATTACCGATTACTTGTTTTTTGTTTCTTGTTTTTTGTTTCTGATTACGTTAGGGATGCCATCTGGTGTGTTGTTTTTGATATATATTTCGAAATAATTTTTCTTACAAATTTTAATTTTTTTAATAAGCTAAATAAGGTTTAAAAATAATGGTAAACATTCATTTCTACTAAGGTTAAATGACTAAATATAAGGTATTAAAACCTTATCATTTTAAAAAAACCTTAGTAGATTATATAAACCCAAGCAGATAATAACCTTATTAATCCAACACAAAAGTTGCAGGAATTTATTTTGGCATTTTTCAAACAAAAACAACACACCAGATGCCATCCCCTCCCCTATTTCCTCTATTTCCATATTTCCTCTTTTTATTTCATTTTTCTAATTTATTTCATTTTTTGACATTTTTGATTTATCGCTTTACACTTTTTTTAAAAGAAAACCTTATTTTTTAAATTTTAAACCTTAGTAGAAGATGGAATTAATTACCGATTCATAACCTTATTACCTTATTATACGGCTGAGAATAAGGTAATAA
>JAIOSH010000003.1 GCA_021107685.1 Bacteroidales bacterium
ATAGTCCTAAATTGTCACCATATATCCAATCATCACCCTCAATAAAAGGTTGTTCTTCGGGTGATTCACCTCTTTCTCCTATGGTAGCCGTACTTATAAAAGTAACAGTACCGGGATTTTGCTCTTTGATTTTTGTAATGGAAACATACAGGTCTTTGCTATTACCGGGTGTAGCATTGTATATGCCTGTAATTTTTTCAACCAATTCGAACCAGGTTGCGCTTACATCATTTAAATTTATTGAATCGCCCGAAAGCGGTAAAGAAACAAAAACAGAGTCAGTATAAAAACCGGAAAAAGATTCAAAAACAAATGAATAAGTAAAATTCATTGATGCATCCAGATTCCATTGTACATCTTCCACGCTCATCATCTCTCCACTCTTATATTGTGGATGTTCCTTAATGTACTCCACTTTTTTCTTAAAATTCATAATCCTTTCATAAACCGCTTTATCTTCAGCAGTCATTTTTGGTTGGATACTATTATCTGTTTGTTGTACATCCATATCCTGCTTTTTGCAGGAAGTAATAGCTAAAATACCTGTGATAATCACTAACAGGCTTAGTCCATAAATTAAATTGATCTTTTTCTTGTGTTTCATTTTCTTTAAATTTTAATTAATAAAAATTATTCCTTATATATATATAATATGTTTGACCCTTAAAAAGTCAACAGTTTTTTGTAATTTATATTGATTCTAAATTAGCAATCGCATTAAAAAATGCCGTTTTGTCGCACTACAAAAAGCTTTTATAACATTATAATTTTTCAGATTTTTTTAAAAAAATTTTTTTACTTTTGTAATTTATTAAATTTTTTAAAAATAAATTATATTTTTATGGTTACTTTTTGCTAATGAAAAACATTAATTATTGAAAAGCTTAAAGAAAAAAATATCGGATAAGGAAATTATTGAAGGAATTAAAAACAACGACGTAATAATATGGAAATATATCTATAAAAGATATTTTCCATACTTTAAACAGTCGGTAAAAAACCCTAATTCCAATCTGTTAGAAGATATTTTCCATGATGCATTGCTAATTGTATATTTAAAAATTAAAAACAAACAATTAAAGCTAACTAGCTCTTTTGAAACATATTTTTTAAAAATTTGTTATTATCGTTTAAAAAATATCTATAATAAACGTTTAACAGAACAAAACCATGTATATTATTATTTACATGAAATTTACAACCCGGTTGTACAATCGGATTATAAAAACACTGAGCAATACAGCTTATTTATGAAACATTTTAACAGTTTAAATGATAAAAACCAGACAATATTAAAACTTTATTTTAATAAAGCTTCAATGGGAGAAATAGCTGAAGAACTCGGGTATAATTGCTCAAACACAAGTAAAAACATAAAATATAGATGTATTAAAAAACTTATGGTTGCTATACAATCCGATCCTGCTTACTATAAACTAAAATTTTAAATTCAATGAACCCTACTAATGATCATATTAAACTTCTAACCGGACATTTTGAAGGCACACTAACACCTGAACAGGAAAAACATATTGCAGATATGTTAATAAAAGACAAATCATTCAGGAAAAATTATCTTTTGTTCCAAAAAATAGCTTATACTATACAGCACAAAGATGAATTAGAATTTTCTATCAATGTTAATAAAATACACAATAAGTATTTTAAAAACCTTAAAAGGAAAAATAAAATAAAAACAACTTTAAAATCTCCTTACGGTATAGCTGCTATGCTTATATTATGCCTGGCAGTTCCGTTAATTATGTGGTTGACCCTAGCTGGTAAGCCGAATAATCTGGCACTGTACAATGACTATTTTACGCATGAAGAAATGATATTCATTACCAGATCTGCTGATAATGAATATAATTTAGTTCGAAAAGCATCATTAGAATTCAATCAGGGCGATTATATGGAAAGCATAAAAACTTTAAATATAATACTGGAATCTTTGTCTAACATTTATTGTGTTAATTATTATAAAGGAGTGGCTTTAATGGAACTTGACAGTATTCTGCCTGCTAAAGCTACATTACAAAAAGTTACAAAAGTAAGGAACCTGTTTTCGGAACAAGCAGAATGGTATTTAGCTTTATGTTTTCTGAAAGAAAATAATATTAGGGAAGTAAAAAAACTCCTTGAAAAAATCATAGCCAAAGACTCTTACTATGCAAGCAATGCTCAAAAATTGCTCAAGGAATTAAAATAAGTTTTTTTGTTACAAATAATCTATAATATCAATTAAAAATAAATTACGATTTCCTTGGTTTTCGTGTGTATTTCTTTTTGGGAGTATTTTTCGATTCTTTGACAATATCCTGACAATCCTTTAAACTTAAATTTTTAGGGTCTTTATCTTTTGGTATTCTGAAATTATTTTTGTCAATTGAAATATATGGTCCCCACCTTCCATTTAGAATTTTAACAGAAGTATCTTCCTTAAATTCTTTAATTAATTTTTCTTTTTCCTTTTTTCGTTTTTCTTCTATAAGCTCAACTGCTCTTTCTTTGTTTATTGAAGCGGGGTCATCAGTTTTTTTCAAGGAATAAAATAAAGCTTTATGCTTAACATAAGGTCCGAACCTGCCGATTGCAACAGAGATTTCTTCCTTTTCATATTCACCGATATTTCTTGGATATTTAAATAATTCCAATGCTTCATTTAACGTTATTGTATCTATGCTTTGACCTTTTTTCATTCCGGCAAACTTTGGTTTTTGTTCAGCTTCGGTTTCTCCTTTCTGAATTATTGGTCCGTATCTTCCGATTTTAGCGTAAACATTAATACCTGTTTTAGGGTCTTGCCCAAGCAATCTTTCACCACTATGCTTTTTTGACTTTTCTAAAGTTTCTTCAATCTGATTATGAAATGGACTATAAAAATCTTTTATCATTTCATTCCATATTTTCTGCCCTTTAGCAATTTCGTCAAACTCTCTTTCAACATTTGCCGTAAAATTATAATCAAGAATATTTTTAAAGTATTGAACTAAAAATTTATTTACTATCCCTCCAATATCAGTTGGAAACAGCTTTGCTTTTTCATAACCTGTTTTTTCGGCTTTGATTTCTTCTTTGATAATATTATTTTTAAGAGATATCTGGTTATATTTTCTTAAATAGCCTTCCCTGTCTTCTTTTACAACATATTCTCTTTTTTGAATTGTAGAGATTGTTGGAGCATAGGTTGATGGTCTGCCAATGCCAAGCTCTTCCATTTTTTTCACAAGGCTTGCTTCGGTATATCTTGGAGGATATTGCGTAAATCTTTCCATAGCAATTATTTCCTGCAATAATAATTTTTCACCTATTTTTAAAGGGGGCAACACTCCTTTTTTTGCTTCACTATCTCCGTCATCACTTGACTCTAAATATACTTTAAGAAACCCATCAAATAGCAAGATTTCACCTTTGGCAATAAATTTTTCCTGGGTTGTTGAAATATCAATATTAACATTTGTTTTTTCTAAAAGAGCATCACTCATTTGTGAGGCAATAGTTCTTTTCCATATTAGCTCATAAAGTCTTTTTTGAGAAATATCACCTTCAATACTTTGATTGTTAAAATAAGTAGGACGAATAGCTTCATGTGCTTCTTGTGCGGATTTTGATTTTGTAATATATTTCCTTATTTTAACGTATTTAGCTCCGTAACTTTCTGTAATCTCTTTCTTAGCCATTGATAAGGCAAGGTTTGATAAATTAACGGAATCTGTTCTCATATAAGTTATTTTCCCTGATTCGTAAAGTTGCTGCGCAACAAGCATAGTTCTGGCAACGGGGAAACCAAGCTTTCTGCTGGCTTCCTGCTGAAGTGTTGAAGTAGTAAAAGGTGGAGCCGGGGATTTCTTTGCAGGCTTTTTTTCAATTGATATTATAGTGTATTCAGCAGATTTGCATCTATTCAAAAATTCTAATGCCTCATCTTTTGTTTTAAATCTTTTTGGTAATTCTGCATTAAGAACAGATATTTTATTATCTTTATTGATTTCAAAATTTGCTGTTATCTTATAAGATGAAGTGCTTTTAAATGCTTTGATATCTTCTTCTCTTTCAACTATCAACCTGACAGCAACAGACTGAACCCGTCCTGCTGAAAGAGCGGGTTTTATTTTTTTCCATAAAAGAGGTGATAATTCGTAACCTACTAATCTATCTAAGACTCTGCGCGCCTGTTGTGCATCTACTAAGTTTTTATCTATTCCTCTTGGGTTTTTAATTGCCTCTGTTATAGCTGTTTTTGTTATTTCATGAAAAACAATCCTCTTAGTTTTATCTTCTTCTAAATTCAGAGCTTTTACAAGATGCCAGGAAATAGCTTCTCCTTCGCGGTCTTCATCAGTTGCTAACCAAACTGTTTTTGCTTCTTTTGCAATTTTTTTCAGTTCATTGACTATCTTTTTTTTATCTGATGATATTTCATAATTCGGCTTAAAGTCCTTTTCAATATCAACACTTATACTTTTTTTAAAGAGATCCCTTACATGCCCGAAACTTGACTTAACTAAAAAATCATTACCTAAAAATTTTTCAATTGTCTTTGCTTTAGCAGGCGACTCAACAATAACAAGATTTTCAACCATTGTTAAATATGTTTTAATATAGAAAAAATAAAAAATCGGGCAAAGGTAAAAGAATATTAAATTTAAAATCCAAAACTATTTTGTTTTTTTTAAAAACTATTATATTTGTTCATAATAATTATTGGGTTTAACAATGAAAATTTCCTTAATTATAACATTTTGCTATGATGAGATTTTACTATTCTGCAACATATTGTAAAATAGAATATTAGATATTTATAGATATTTGTAGATGTTGAGATAGAGTTCTCAATAAATTTCTATGAATTTCAACAAATATCCTTAATTTCAAATAATTTATGTTGCATAATGTAAAGCTAATAATCTTTCAGTAAAGTATTATAATGAGAAAACTTAAAAAATGCACACTAAAAAAAAATTATATATTGAAACTTATGGTTGTCAGATGAATTTTTCTGATAGCGAAATAGTTGCTTCTATCCTGAGTGAACATAATTTTGTTTTAACAAAAAATATCTCGGATGCAGATGTTATTTTAATAAATACCTGTTCGGTACGAGACCATGCAGAACAAAGGGTCAGAAAACGTTTACAGGAATATAATTCATATAAGAAAAAAAATCCCGGATTAAAAATAGGTGTAATAGGTTGTATGGCCGAGCGTTTAAAAAATAAATTACTTGAACAAGAAAAAACTGTTGATTTAATTGCTGGTCCAGATGCTTATCGTGACCTCCCAAATTTGTTAACAACTGTTGAAGGCGGACAAAAGGCAGCAAATGTTCAGCTTTCTTTTGATGAAACTTATTCGGATATCTCACCTGTCCGACTCGGAGGTAACGGCGTTTCTGCTTTTATTTCAATTATGAGAGGTTGCGAAAATTTTTGTTCTTATTGTGTAGTTCCTTTTACACGTGGCAAAGAACGTAGCAGAAATCCCGAGTCAATAATTAATGAAGCAGGAAATCTTTTTAAAATGGGTTACAGAGAAATTACATTACTTGGACAGAACGTAAACTCCTATTCTTGGGAAAATGAAAAAGAAAAGATAAATTTTGCCCGTCTTATTGAAAGGGTGGCTTTAATAAATCCTATATTAAGAGTACGTTTTACGACTTCACATCCTAAAGATATTTCAGATGAATTGCTTTATATGATAGCTAAATATAATAATATATGTAAAGCTATTCATTTAGCCGTACAATCAGGAAGTACCAGAATACTTGATTTGATGAACAGAAAATATACACGTGAGTGGTATATGGACAGGATAAAAGCAATTAAAAAAATTATTCCCGATTGTGCTGTTTCAACTGATATTATAACAGGTTTTTGTACAGAAACAGAAGAAGACCATAATCAAACAATCTCATTAATGAAATGGGTTGCCTATGAATATGCCTTTATGTTTAAATATTCGGTGCGACCCGGCACAACTGCCGAAAAAAAATACAACGATGATGTGCCAGAAGAAATAAAAGGCAAAAGATTACGTGAAATAATTGAACTTCAGCAAAAACTTTCATATAATAGTAATCTAAAAAATATTAATGAAATTTATTCTGTCCTTGTAGAAGGCGTTTCTAAACGTTCGGATAAACATTTATCAGGAAGAAACACTCAGAATAAAGTAGTAGTTTTTCCTAAGAAAAACTACAATAAGGGGGATTATGTTAATGTAAAGATTATTGATTGTACAACTGCTACTTTAATAGGAGAAGCAATAGAATAATTTTTTTAGTTTCTGCAACCAATTTTTGCTTTTTATTGTCTTATTTTCAGATAAGAGATAATATTAATTAGTATCTGAAACAATAAAATATTGAAAAATAAAAAAATATTTTTTTTCATATGTCTTATTTTTTCACCTGTAATTTTTAAAGCTCAGGAGGTTAAAATATTTGATCAATCAAATATTGAACATAATAAATTATTTGTATCTAAATCTTTATCAAAACAGGATTCTATAAAACTAAGTTCCATGCCTGAGATAAAGATTCCTGAAAAATATAAAGGTGTTAATGCGCCGAAACTTCCTTACAAGTTAAATAATGCAGAGAAACCTTATTTCAGGCCTATTTTTGCTCAAACCGACTGGGCTTGTGGACAATCAAGCGGTGTTGCCTACAATTTTTGTTACGAAATTAATTATATAAGAAATTTACCGGCTAACATTCCCGAAAACCAATATCCGACACATTTTACTTATAATTTCCTTCACGGCGAATGGGGAGCCAGTTATTTCGAAAGCTGGAACATAATTAAAGCCAATGGTACACCTAATGTTTCTGATTATGGAGGTATGAATTACGGAGGCAAGGATAGATGGTTAAGTGGTTATGACAAATGGTATAATGGGATGCATAACAGATTATCAAATTTTTATTCTATTAAAGTAGGGACACCAGAAGGTTTGAATAATTTAAAACATTGGTTACATGACCATTTAGATGGTGCAGAAACCGGGGGAGTAGCTTGTTTCTGGTCTGATTTTGTACAACCTGTTTATTTACCTCAGGGAACACCCGAAGCAGGAAAACATGTAAATATTACCTGGGGTCCATATTCCGGTCACTCTATGACAATTGTCGGATACCACGATTCAATAAGGTATGACTATAATAATGATGGGAAATACACAAATAATATTGATATTAACAATGATGGAATTATTGATATGAAAGATTGGGAAATAGGTGGATTATTATATGCTGATGCAAATGGAACAAACTTCGCCGATAACGGCTTTTGTTATATGATGTATAAAACTCTTGCCGAAGAAAAATTAGACGGTGGTATATGGAATAAAGCTGTTCATGTTGTTCGTGCAAAACAAAATTACTCTCCTCTTTTAACTATGAAAATAATATTAAAGCATACTTCCAGGCAAAAAATTAAGATAACAGCAGGTATTTCTCTTGACACTTCGCATACAGAACCAACCTATACTCAAAACTTTCCAATTTTCGATTTTCAGGGTGGCGACCTTTATATGCAAGGTGGAAATACAGAAGAAGATAAAACAATTGAATTTGGTCTGGATATATCATCACTCTTAAGTAAAGTGAATAGCGGTGAATTTGCTAAATTCTTTTTAAGGGTTTTCGAAAATGACCCCGAAAATGTATCTGACGGGGAAGTTATTCATTATTCAATTATTGATTATACAGATGGAATAAATGAAATTATTTGTCTTGACTCAAATATACCAATAATAAATGATAGTGTTACATCTCTAACGATTAATTATATAATTGAATTCGATGATATTAATATTGAAACGGAACAACTTCCCCAGGCAACAGTTAATCAACAATATAATTACCAGTTAAATGCATCAGGAGGTACACTACCTTATCAATGGGGGATTAAATTAGATTATTCGGAAAATAATAATAATACCAATTTCCCTCAAATCAATTCTGAGCAATTATTTTTTAATAACAACGATGATGGTTTTATTACTAAAAAACTTGATTTTTTATTCCCGTTTTATGGTAACTTATATGATTCTGTTGTAATTCATGTTGACGGATACTTAATGTTTGATGGACAAATCTATAAATGGCCTTATAATATTGACCAAATGCTGTTGTTTGTTAATAATCGATCAATTGCACCTTATATGTGCGATTATAAAATTTACCCTGAACAAGGAGATGGTATATGGTATGCAGGCGATGATAATTCTGCCGGCTTTCGCTGGAAAGTTTCTCTTAAAAATGCACCTAACACATCAAACCTTGAATTTACAGCTAAACTTTATGAATCAGGGGAAATTGAGTTTTACTATGGTGATATAACTCTAAATTGTAATAAGTATTGGGTATCGGGTATATCTAATGGTGATGAATTAAACTACCAAATATCAAGCATTTCAAATTCTTTTAACATATCTTATGGTTTAATGCTAAAATTTGTTCCTGTTGACTTTCCTATTGGAATGGAAATATCAGAGGATGGTATATTTAGTGGAAAACCTATACATGAATTTCAGGGAAATATTATTACTTTTTTTGTTACTGATAATAATAATATTTCCGATACAAGATCAATTCCTTTTACAATAGAACCTCAAGGAATTATAAATAATAATATAAAAAAATATAATATCACGCTTCAAAATTTTCCTAATCCTTTTCAAAAAGAGACAATAATTAAGTTTTCTATTATCGAAGAAATTTATGTAAACCTTTATGTATATAATATATATGGTAAGAAAATAAAAACACTTTTATTGAACAAAAAATTAATTAAAGGAGATTATTCAATTGCCTGGAACGGAAATAATAATAAAGTAGAAAGCGGAATTTATTTTTGTATATTGCAAACTAAGAAAACAAGTGTTATTAATAAAATGATTGTAATAAAATAATTACATAAAAACATATTAAGATGAAAAAATATTTATATCTATTATTAGGCTTTATATTTTTTAATATATACTCTATAGCCCAGGAAAAAAAGTATCCTCAAATTGATGGAGGATTAAAACCATTATCAGTAAAAGATTCAATATTGCTGAGCAATCTTCCGGAATTAAAGCTTCCTGAAAAATATAAAGGTCCTGATGCACCCTTACTTCCGCCGGTTGTTGACAACTCTCAAGAAATATATTGGAGACCCGTATTCAGTCAGGTAGGCTTTGAATGTGGGCAGGCAAGTGGTATAGGACAAAATTTTACTTATGAAATTAATAGCAGAAGAGATTTACCCTCTGATATTCCTGATAACCAATATCCTACTCATTTTTGCTGGAATTTCGGTAATGGTGGTGATGGATATTATGGTGTTAGTTATTTTCATAGTTTTCAAATAGTTAAAACATGCGGCACTCCTAATGTAACAGATTATGGTGGGTCTATGTCCTATGGCGGTCCTAGAAGATGGATGTCAGGATATAATGAATATTATAATGGGATGCACAACAGAATATCAAGTGTTTATGCAATATATGGACAGACAGAGGAAGGGATATTAACTTTAAAGCACTGGATAAATGATCATTTAAATGGTTCAGATGTAGGTGGTGTTGCAAGTTTCTATGCTAGTTGTCCCTATGGTATGGAAACCTTACCACCTGGTACACCGGAAGAAGGAAAATATGTAATGACTCAATGGGATTCATATGCAAACCACGCCTTGGCAATAGCCGGATACAATGATTCAATAAGATGGGATTTTAATAATGATGGTCAATATACAAATGATATTGATATTAATAATGATGGAATAGTTGATGTAAGAGACTGGGAAATTGGAGGTTTAAAATTTTCAAATAACTATTCAGGCGGACCAAATTGGGGAAATGAAGGTTTTTGTTATATGATGTATAAAGCCCTTGGAGACCCCATGAGTAATGGTGGTATCTGGAATCATGCTGCTCATGTTTTATATTCAAAAGAAACATGTTCGCCTCAATTAACCATGAGGGTAATATTAAAACATGATAGAAGAAGCAGAATTAGAGTAACAACAGGTATAAGTAGCGATACTTCCGATACAGAACCATCCTATGTTTTAGATTTTCCAATATTTAATTACCAGGGCGGTCCTTATTATATGCAAGGTGGATCATCAGAAGAAGATAAAATAATTGAATTTGGATTAGATATTACACCATTATTAAATAAAATTAATAGTGGACAAATTGCAAAATTTTTCTTACTTGTTGATGAAAATGACCCTGAAACTTATTGCTCAGGCGAAATAATTCATTATTCAATAATTGATTATACAAATGGTGTAAATGAAATTTTCTATGATGAAACAAATGTCCCATTGAATAATAATGATTTAACAACTTTACCAATAATACATACTATTAATTATAATGACGTAAGTATTGATACGGATGAACTTCCGCCTGCTACTGTTTTTGAACCTTATAATTTTCAGTTGACAGCTTCAGGTGGTTC
>JAIOSH010000105.1 GCA_021107685.1 Bacteroidales bacterium
ATTCTAAGTTTGACTAATACTGGAATAAAGATTTTGAAGATAATTAGGACAAGAGATAATAACTTGAGTAAAGGAATAAAAATAATGGCATTAACATAACGATTAGTGAATTAACTAAAAGATTATTGAAGATATACAGCCGCTAATAAACGGTTACGAGCCATATTTGCAAACCGTTAACCTTCCCAATCTTCTTTCCTAAATTAATATCAATCAAAAAAATCTTTGTTGAAATTGATAGAAATTTATTGAGAATCATCAAAACTACTAAGGTCTGAAATTACCTGATTAAATGTACATATCCGGTTTTTTTCCTTAATTCGGGCTGTCTGTCATTCCTCACAGTGTAACTTATTTCCCATATATATGTATTTACCTGACATTGTGTGCCATTATTACTACCATCCCATCCAAGCGAAATATCATTGCTGTAAAATACCCGCTGACCGGAACGGTTAAAAACAGCCATTTGAAAATCATACACTATTCCTGTAACCCTGGCTCTAAAAATATCATTAGCACCATCATTGTTAGGTGAAAATGCACTTGGAAATAATATTTGAACAGGTATCATTTCAATATTTATTGTATCCTTATCCCTGCATAAATTTTTAAAAACCTCTACCCAGTAAGTTCCTGTATCTGTAATATATAAATATTGATCCCTGGTTCCATCATTCCATAAATAATTGTCCATTTCATCTCCTGCATCAAGTACAATTGTGTTTCCCTGAAATACCACAGTGTCACTTCCCAGATTAACTTCGGGATTTTGATATATGGTAATATTTTCGGTAATAGTATCAATAGCTTCACAATGATATACCATTAAATTAACTGTGTAACTTTCGGAAAAATT
Organism: Bacteroidales bacterium; assembly: GCA_021107685.1. Lineage (GTDB taxonomy): Bacteria > Bacteroidota > Bacteroidia > Bacteroidales > SMBSF39 > SMBSF39. Next base: position 860 of record JAIOSH010000105.1, read on the forward strand.
AAATTTATGATCATAAATAAAAGGATGATCGTATTTTACTGCCTCCTGAATATTTGAACCTAAATTCCATTTTACCGAATCAATGTTCAGGGAATAATCGAACGAAAAGGATGTCATTTCACCTACACAGGCATTTTTAATAGAAATTGAAGGTTTATTGAAATAACTTTGGTTAAAATCGGGCAATCCCATTAAACAATTTTTTCCGTTAAGGTAGATTTTTTTTTCTTCATAACCACAATACAAACCTTTAAGATTCGGATAATTTATAATGCTCAGGTAAGGCTCATTTACTACAGCAATATAAATTTTACTGTCAGTTCCGACTTGTAAAGCATAAATATTACCATTTGCAATAATTGTTGCCGAATTATTTATTTCCGTTTCTGTATTTAGTGTAAGATCATATTGAATAAGGCTGTAGGTTTCTCCGCCTGTGCTAATATATAGTTTCTTTCCATTAGCTGAAAATTCAATTCCATAAACATAGCTATTGTCATTTTTATAAATTTTTACTGGGTTGGAAATAATTCCGCTTAGATTATCAAAATCAAATAATTCAAGATAAATGTTTGATGAATTAACCGGCAGTCCAATAATATCGCCGGTTGGTGAAGCTTTTAAATATCCTATGTCAGCTTTAACTTTGCTTCCTGCTTCACTGATTACAGGAGTAAATGAAACACCCCCGGTATCTGATACTATGTATGAAAAAAACTCCGGCGATTCAAATTTATGAACAATGATCCATATATCTTTTGAATTGCAATGGTCAATAGCTGTGATTTTTTCGACAACCTTATTATCGGTAATAAAATTATTTTTAACAACAACATCACCCAATCCGTTTTGTAATTGCATATCAATTTCGGAATATGCAAATCCGTTTGTATCAACCGTCAATAAATAATAAATGTGTTCATTATTGGGCTTTGGAATGATAACACTGTTCTGATTTACTAAAAAGCTTCCTGCAATTCCTTCACCATTTGGCATAATATTATGCTGTCTGTTCCAGATTTTTTGCCCGTTTGTATAAAATTGCAAATTGCCGTTTTTATCGCAGATAACAGAACAGCCGGATTCGGCTGTCATTGAACTGTTTGTTATCACAACAGGACTGCCGTTGCTAAAGTCCAATCCTACCTCTTCTCCAAAATACCAGATATTTGCTCTGTTTTGAGAAAATACAGGGAAAGAAATAAAAAAAAATAATATGCCTATAATAATTTTTTTTAACAATATTAAAGTTCTTTAAATATTCAATTTTTTATTTTATACTTATAACATTATTCTAATTCCGGTAATAATTCCAAATGTACTAAATTTTTGCTTAACCGGAAAATTATTTTTATACATTGATTTAAGATTGTGTTTGAAAAATGGTTTTGCAATAAGGCTCATCCTGCTATTTAAACGGTATTGAATTCCCGCCTGAAAAATATAATTAATTGATGTATTTCTTATAAATTCATTTGACTTATCAATTTCTATTAGATAATTATTTGTTAAATCCGGTATTTTACCTTTAGCAGAAACAAGAAACCCAAAAGACACACCTGTACTTATTTCATAATTCCACTTTTTCTTTTTTGTATGATAACCGATTAAGGCCGGGATTTCAATATACTCGTAACGATTTTTAATCGTTGTAGCTGATTCAATTTTTTTATAAACCGCCATCCATACCGAGTCAAATCCAATCGGATAAGGTTCGCCAATAAAAGGAGGGTCATAAATCCACATCCATGTTGTATCAATATTATAGTAACAGTTAATAGAATCAATTACATTCGTTTTGAAATTGTATTTAGCATTATCTCCGTAAACTGAATAATTTATCCCGCTTTGGATAAACCAATTGTTTATTGAGAATTTTACTTCAGCACCCAATCCAGTTGAATAAACAGGGTTTTCACTATTATTCCTTATATTGAGATAATCTTCATTAATAGGCTCAGCAGATAAAGACTTGGTAACATAAGAAGGGGCAATATAAATATCCATTGACCATGATGTTGTTCGGGGCGGTTTAAACAATCCATCAGTTGATATGTCAGGTGTATGAGCAAAGTCTGTTGAATGGGATCTGTTTGCAATTTCAGTAATAATATTTTTTTTATCAGTTATTTGAATTTCACAGGTATTTTTAAATGTTAATTTTGAAATTATCTTAGTTTCAAAATTATCAGGATTCGATATAATTTTAGCTTTCAGTTCTTTATCTTCAGTCAGAGTTGAAGGATGAATAAAAGATCTGTCAGATTTTGTTGGTATATTTTTTTCAGTGTCAGTTGTTGATTTTTTATCTAAAACGCTTTTTTCTTTTCCATTTTCAGTAATTGCAGGAGTATGTTTATCTTTTATAGTTTCTTGAAACGCCAATGAATTAGTTACTGAATCGTTTGTAATTAAGTCCTGTTTTATTATTTGACTTTTACCGGATTGAGCATAATCATTATTTATATTATAATTTAAAACATAAAGTATCCCTATAATAACAGCAGTCGCGACTATTAAGGACAACCCAAGCCATAACCGGAATTTTTTCCAAAAAAGCAATAATGAAAGTTTTCCCCAGCGATCACGAGAGGTATCTTCTTCAATATCCCTTAATTGCTTCTTATAATATTCATCAATATGTTTAAATTTATCACTCATCATTTATTCATCTCAATTATTTTTTTTTGTAATAATTTCCTTGCCTTAAAAAGCTGTGTTTTTGAAGTATTTACTGAAATTCCCAGCATGTCAGCAATTTCCAGGTGCGAGTATCCTTCAATGACAAACAGGTTGAATACCATCCTGTAACCTTTTGAAAGTTGTTGAACGGTATTTAATATTTCTTTAACTGAAAGACGCTCATATTGATTCTCTTCAAATACCAGTTCTTCATTAAAATCTTCAATATCAGAATGATAATAATGCTTTTTATTTTTTCTGAAATTGTCAATGGCTGTATTAACCATTATTTTTCTCATCCATCCTTCAAAAGAACCTTTTTTATTAAATAATTTTATTTTGGAATAAATATTCATAAAACCGTCAAGCATTACATCTTCGGCTTCGTCTTTTGTAGAACAATATCGAAGGCAAATCCCAAGCATACGCCTATAATACTTAGTATAAAGCACTTTTTGAGCTTTACGTTTATTTCTTAAACAGCCCTTAATTATTTGTTCTTCGCTATAACACATTACCCTTTAATTAAGACGAAATTTTTAACAATAAAGTTGCCAGACGATTTTAAATTCAAAATATAAAAATATAATGATAAATTTTAATAAAGGAGAATATTCAAGGAAAGTTATTGCAAAGATAATGAAAAAGCAAAAATCCTAATGTAATGCAACAGCCAACGAGTTAACCCGTTGGCTATGCAAACTCAGAAAATTTAATGGGTAAGAACAAGTTCTTTTTCATCAATAAGTTTACGAAGGTTTATAAGAGCATAACGCATCCTTCCTAAAGCAGTGTTTATACTTACATTTGTTTGTTCTGCAATATCTTTAAAACTCATTTCTGAGTAATGACGTAAATACAATACTTCTTTTTGTTCAGAAGGAAGAAATTCAATTAATGCTCTGACATCCTGATGTATCTGCTTGGTTATCATTCTGTCTTCTATTGATTCATCAGTTATATTGATAGTATCAAATATATCAAATTCTTCATTATTATTATCAATTACAGGAATCCTATTGGATTTTCTGAAATAATCTATAATTAAATTATGAGCTATGCGCATTACCCACTGGATAAATTTCCCTTCTTCCTTATATGCACCGGAACGAATAGTATTTATTACTTTAATGAAAGTATCCTGAAATATATCATCAGCAAGCTGTTTATCCTTTACAATCATAAGAATGTAAGCAAAAACTCTGTTTTTATGCCGATGGATTAATTTTTCAAGACTGGCTTGATTACCTAACAAATAACTACTTATAAGCTCTTTATCATTTATTACATGAGCTTTCATATTAGCCTCCCTTTTTTATGTTGTTAATAAAGGGTAAATGTTTATTCGATAATCTGTCCTCCTGTTTATTAAAATGATGGAAATGAATAATTTATAATAAAATATTATTATTGATATAAAATATAGTATGCAAAAATAATACTAAAAAAAACAATATGCAAATTTTATTAATAATTTTGTTAAAAATATTTGTTAAAAAATGTTAATACACGATATTAAAAAATTAGATCCAAGAAAATATATAATTATAAAAGGAGCAAAAGTACATAATTTAAAGAATATCAATGTTGCTATTCCAAGGAATAAATTTGTAGTAATAACAGGTCTGTCAGGCTCGGGAAAATCTTCTTTAGCATTTGACACTTTATATGCTGAAGGACAGAGAAGATATGTGGAAAGCCTGAGTGCTTATGCACGGCAGTTTCTTGGAAGAATGAGCAAACCGGAAGTTGATTACATTAAAGGAATTTCACCTGCCATTGCAATCGAACAAAAGGTAAATACAAGAAATCCTAGATCAACAGTAGGTACTTCAACAGAAATTTATGAATATTTAAAGTTGCTTTATGCCAGAATTGGAAAAACATTTTCGCCAATTTCAGGAAAACTTATTGAACGCCATAATGTCAGTAATGTTGTTGATTATATTTTGTCTTTTAAAAATGAAACAAAAATTCTGGTATATTGTCCATTAATATTAAAACAAGAAAGAACAATTAATAAACAGCTTTCTATTCTTATTCAACAGGGTTTCAGCCGGATATTGTTCAATAATGATATTATAAGGATTGATAAAGTAATTGAAAATCATATTAAAACAAATGAAAAGATATATATTGTAATTGACAGATTAATAGTTCAGAATAATAATGATATAAGCTCAAGAATTGCCGATTCTGTTCAAACAGCATTTTATGAAGGTGATGGCACTTGTATTGTTGAATCTTTTATTAATGAAAAAAGTATTAAAAAAATATTTTCAAATAAGTTTGAATCAGATGGAATAACATTTGAAGAACCTTCGACTAACTTATTCAGCTTTAATAATCCTTATGGAGCTTGTAAAACCTGTGAGGGTTTTGGCAATATTATCGGATTAGATGAAGACCTTGTTATACCCAATAAAAATCTTTCTATTTATGAAGATGCTATTGCTTGCTGGCGTGGTGAAAAAATGGGAGAATGGAAAGAACAACTAATTATGAATGCTTATAAATTTGATTTTCCTATTCATAAACCTGTTTATGAATTAACAAATAAACAGAAAGAATTACTTTGGACAGGTAATCAATATTTTAACGGATTAAATGATTTTTTTAAATATGTTGAAGAGCAAACCTATAAAATTCAATACAGGGTAATGCTTTCACGTTACAGAGGTAAAACAAGCTGTCCTGATTGTAAAGGTACACGATTAAGAAAGGATGCCAATTATGTGAAAGTTGGAGGAAAATCAATCAGTGAGATAGTACTAATGCCCGTTGAAGAAACACTTTCTTTTTTCAAATCAATAGAATTGAATGATTTTGATAAGAATGTCTCTAAAAGATTATTATTAGAAATAACCAATCGTTTACAATTTCTTAATGATGTAGGTTTGGGTTATCTGAGTTTAAACCGTTTATCAAATTCATTATCAGGCGGCGAATCACAAAGGATTAATTTAGCAACTTCATTAGGCAGTAATCTCGTAGGTTCAATGTATATTCTTGACGAACCTACAATAGGTTTGCATACAAGAGATACAAAACGCTTGATTAAAGTATTATTACATCTTAGAAATTTAGGAAACACTGTTATAGTAGTCGAACATGATGAAGAAATAATAAAAACTGCCGATGAAATAATAGATATTGGTCCATTAGCCGGTATAAATGGCGGAGAACTTGTTTTCCATGGTAATTATCGGCAATTGATAAAGGATGAAAAAAGTTTAACTGCAAAATATCTGAATAATGAATTACAGATTGATCTGCCTGAAAAAAGAAGAAGATGGAAAGAATTTATAGAAATAACCAATGCAAGAGAAAATAATCTTCAAGGAATTAATATTAAATTTCCTTTAAATATTTTTACCGTTATAACAGGTGTAAGTGGTTCGGGAAAAACATCCCTTGTAAAAAAAATTTTATATCCTGCATTGAAAAAGATTTATGGTGGTTATGGTGAAAAAACAGGTAAGTTTAATAATATAAAAGGCGATATAAACAGGATTTCAGGTATTGAATTTATTGACCAGAATCCGATTGGCAGATCATCGCGTTCAAACCCTGCTACTTATGTTAAGGCTTATGACGATATTAGAAGTTTATATGCAGGACAGAAACTTTCAAAAGTCAGGGGATATAAACCCGGTTATTTTTCATTTAATATTCAAGGTGGAAGATGTGAAGAATGTCAAGGTGAAGGTGTTGTAAAAATCGAAATGCAGTTTATGGCTGATATTTTCCTCACATGTGAAAGCTGTGGCGGGAAAAGATATAAAGATGAAGTGCTTGATATAAAATATAATGATAAAAATATTAGTAATATTTTAAACTTAACAATCAATCAGGCAATTGATTTTTTTGATTCATCTTCAAAAAAAACAACTCTTGAAAAAAGAATCATTTCAAAATTAAAACCTTTGCAGGATGTCGGATTAGGCTATTTAGGACTTGGACAACCTTCCAGCACATTAAGCGGTGGTGAAGCACAGCGTATAAAATTAGCATATTTCCTTTCAAAAGGAACTTCTGAAGCCCCAACTCTTTTTATTTTTGACGAACCCACAACAGGACTACATTATCACGATATAAATAAACTATTAAAGGCTTTTGAAAAACTTATTAACAAAGGTCATTCTATTATTGTTATTGAGCATAATATGGAAATAATTAAATGTGCTGACTGGGTGATTGATCTTGGTCCTGATGGCGGAAAAAACGGTGGACATATAATATTTGAAGGTACACCTGATGAACTTATAAATTGTAAAGAATCTTATACGGGATTTTATTTAAAAAGTAAAATTTTAAAATAATTCTTCTTTTTTTAATAATTTTGCATTTTTTAATGTATAATCTGTATATTATAAATAATAATTAAATGGAATTTTCAGCAAAGCAAATTGCAAAAATCTTAAATGGAAAAATTGAAGGGAACCCTGAAGTTACAATAAATAATCTATCGAAAATTGAAGATGGCAAACAAGGGACCCTAAGTTTTTTAGCTAATCCAAAATATACACAATACATTTATTCAACAAAAGCTTCGATAATTATTGTAAATAAAAATTTTATTCCTGAACATAAAGTTACCGGTACTTTGATAAAAGTTGAGGATCCCTATTCATCATTTGCCAAACTTTTAGAAGTTTATAATCAAATTAAGCTTAACAAATCAGGAATATCAGAAAAGGCATTTATAGCTGAATCTACTAAAACTGGAAATAATGTTTATATAGGTGAATTTGCTGTTATTGGCGCAAATGCTATTATTGGGAAAAATGTAAAAATTTATCCTCATGTTTATATTGGTGATAATGTTATAATAGGTGAAAATACTACCTTGTTTGCGGGAGCTAAGATATATTCGGATAATATTATTGGAAAAAATTGCAAATTTCACGCCGGTGTTATAATTGGTAGTGATGGTTTTGGTTTTGCCCCACAAAGTGATAATAAATTCCAAAAAGTAGCACAAATTGGCAATGTAATTATTGAAGATAATGTCGAAATTGGTGCTAATACAACTATTGACAGGGCTACTTTAGGTTCTACAATTATAAGAAAAGGTGTTAAATTAGATAATTTGATACAAATAGCTCATAATGTTGAAATTGGAGAAAACACTGTGATAGCAGCTCAAACAGGCATTTCTGGATCGACAAAGATTGGGAAAAATTGTATGATAGGCGGACAGGTAGGTATAATAGGTCATTTAATAATTGCAGATGATGTTAAAATTGCTGCACAATCAGGCATTGGCGCAAGTATTGAGAAAAAAGGAGCAATTGTACAGGGTTCACCTGCATTTGAAGTCGGCAAATACAAAAGAGCTTATGTTCATTTCAGAAATTTGTCTAATATAACAAGTAGAATTAATGAATTGGAAAAGAAAATTGGTAAGTAACTAAAACTTTAGGCATTTTTTACACTGAGCGTGCACATTGAGCGAAGCCGAAATGAAGTCGAAATGTAGGCATTCCAAACTTTTTATACTGAACGATTAGCCGAAGTATAGGCACTGAATAATTACAAAAATTAAAGAGCTAAAAAAATCATATCTTGTTCAAATATAAAAGAATCCTTTTTAATATTTTTTTTACATTTGCAAAAATTTTATTAATATTTTTATCTTTGCCAATTAATAATGTCAGAGAAACAAAAAACAATATTATCACCTGTAAAAGTTACGGGAACAGGTTTGCATACCGGTGAAGATGTTTCCTTAATATTTAAACCTGCTCCTGAAAATTATGGTTACAGATTCAAAAGAATTGACCTGAAAGGACAACCGGTTATTAAAGCTGATATTGACCATGCAGTTGATACATCCCGCGGAACCAGTATTGAAAAAAACGGCATTCGTATTAGTACTATTGAACATGTTTTAGCCGCACTTGCAGGTTTAAGCATTGATAATATTCTTATTGAATTAGACAGTAGCGAAATACCTATTTTAGACGGAAGTTCAAAATTTTTTATTGAAGCTTTACAAAAGGCAGGAATTACAGAACAAAATGCTGAAAAAAAATATTTTGAAATAAAAACTAATATTTCATATACTGACCCGAAAAAAGAAGTTGAAATGCTTGCTCTTCCTGCAAAAAATTTCAAACTTTCGGTAATGATAGATTATAAAACCAAAGTTCTAAATACTCAAAATGCTTCGATAGAAAATATTAATGAATTTCAAGATAAAATTGCATCTTGCAGGACTTTTGTTTTTTTGCACGAACTGGAATACCTTCTTAAAAATAACCTTATTAAAGGGGGAGATTTGAATAATGCTATTGTTTTTGTTAATAGGGTTATTTCGCAAAAAGAGCTTGACAGACTTGCAAAATTATTTAATAAGCCTAAGGTAAAAGTTTTAAATGAAGGGATTCTTAATAATGTTGAGCTTTATTATCAAAACGAACCTGCTCGTCATAAACTTTTAGATATAATTGGTGATCTGGCTTTAATTGGTATGCCAATCAAAGGACATATTATTGCAAAACGACCCGGACATCATTCAAATATTGAATTTGCCAAACAAATAAAACAATGTATTAATAATCACAAAAAAGAAAATAAAACTTTACAAATGATAGACATTAACAAACCGCCTCTTTATGATATTAATCAAATAAAAAAAATATTGCCTCATCGTCCTCCCTTTTTATTTGTTGACAAAATTCTTGAAATGAGCGACAAACATGTAGTCGGATTGAAAAATGTTACTATGAATGAACCTTTTTTTGTCGGACATTTTCCTGATGAACCTGTAATGCCGGGTGTATTACAAATTGAAGCAATGGCTCAAACCGGAGGTATATTAGTTTTAAGCACAGTACCGGATCCTGAAAATTATATTACTTACTTTTTAAAAATTAATAATGTCCGTTTTAGAAATAAAGTTGTTCCGGGAGATACGGTAATTTTTAAATTAGATTTGCTTTCACCAATAAGAAGAGGACTTTGTACTATGAAAGGTGTTGCTTATGTTGGAAATAAAGTTGTTATGGAAGCAGAAATGTTAGCTCAAATTAAAAAAAAATAGACTAAAAAAAAATATCCAATCCGAAAAAAATGAATCAACCATTAGCATACGTACATCCACAAGCTAAAATTGCAAAAAATACTGTTATTGAGCCTTTTGTTAATATTGAAGGAAATGTTGTAATAGATGAAGGCACTTGGATAGGTTCAAATGTAACTATAATGGAAGGAGCCAGAATAGGTAAAAATTGTAAAATTTTCCCAGGCGCTGTCATTGCTGCAATCCCGCAGGATTTAAAATATGCAGGCGAAGATTCTATTGTTAAAATAGGTGATAATACTACTATACGCGAATTTGTTACAATAAACAGGGGGACTAAGGCAAGTAACGAAACTATTATTGGAAATGATTGCTTATTAATGGCTTATGTTCATATTGCCCATGATTGTATAATAGGAAATAATTGTATTCTTGCTAATGCAGCTACTTTAGCCGGACATATTAAAATTGATGATTGGGCTATTATTGGTGGTCTTTCAGCTATTCATCAATTTGTTAATATTGGTGCTCATGTGATGATATCAGGTGGTTCATTAGTAAGAAAAGATGTTCCGCCTTTTACTAAAGCAGCAAGAGAACCTATATCTTATGTTGGAATAAATTCAATAGGTTTAAGGAGAAGAGGTTATTCAAACGAAAAAATAAATGAAATTCAGGATTTATACAGAATTATTTATCTTAAAGGATACAATGTTAGCCAGGCTATAGCATATATTGAAGCAAATATGCACGCCACTCCCGAACGAGATGAAATTCTTTCATTTATTTCGCTATCAAGCAGGGGTATAATGAAAGGTTATACAAGATTTCCTTCAAATTCTTAACCTAAATTTACCTCTTAATAAAGTATATAATAATAAATATAATAATAACAATATGGCAACAACTTCTGATTTTAAAAATGGTTTATGTATAGAATTTAATAATGATTTATTTACTATTGTTGAATTTCAACATGTAAAACCCGGCAAAGGCCCTGCGTTTGTCAGAACAAAATTAAAAAGTCTTAAAACCGGAAAAGTCCTTCCAAATACTTTTAATGCCGGTGTTAAAATTAATATAGCAAGAGTAGAAAGAAGACAATACCAATATTTATTTAAAAATGATTTAGGATATCATTTTATGAATTTAGAAACTTTTGAACAAACATTTATTAATGAGGATATAATAAGTGCACCTGCTTTTCTTAAAGATGGTCTTGAAGTTGAAATTCTCTTCCATGCAGATACAGAAACCCCACTTTCTTGTGATATGCCTGCTTATGTTGTACTGGAAATTACTTATACAGAACCGGGAGAAAAAGGCAATACTGCAACAAATACATTTAAAGATGCTACTGTTGAAACCGATGCAATAGTTAAAGTTCCTTTATTCATTAATGAAGGAGAAAAAATTAAAGTTGACACACGAACAGGAGAATATTCTGAAAGAGTTAAAGGTTAAAATATACTTATCTATAATTATAAATGCAACTTCAACCTGTTTATAAACTAAAGCAAATTGCTCAATTTATCAATGCCGAGATAGTAGGTAACCCGGATTTTATTGTGAGTGGAATTAATGAAATTCATGTAGTTAAGCCTGGAGATCTGACATTTGTTGATCATCCCAAATATTATGATAAGGCACTTAATTCAAAAGCTACCACTATTATTATCAACAAAAAAGTTAAATGTCCCGATGGTAAGGCATTGCTTATCTCTAATGACCCTTTTAAGGATTATGTCTCTCTGGTAAAAAAATTCA
>JAIOSH010000425.1 GCA_021107685.1 Bacteroidales bacterium
ACAAAGCAATGAATGGGAAATATACTGGGATTTTTATACAAACAAAAGAGAAGATGAGTATATTATTGATATTAAGTCTATTAGGCAATACAAGTTAGTTGCTTAATTTTGGTTACACTCATATCAAATTAAGCATTGATGAGTTTATAAAGATTTTTAAATTATTCAACAATGAAGATAAAAAGCAAATTAGCCAAAGTATTAACAGTGAGTTATTCAAAAGAGAATGGGATATGCTTGATTCCGTACTGCCTGATATTAATATGTCTGAAAACGAGATTATATCTGAAATCAAACAAGTAAGATATAAACAAGAATATTAAATATGAGGGAGTTTAGGAGTAAACTTTCTAAAATTATTTAGAGCATTCATATTGATCGCAGTCGAAATAAGGTTTGTGAGGTAGTTGTCATATTTTTCGGCTTTAATTATTTTTCTTAACAAAGAAATCTGAAAAGTTAGTTGTAATAGTAATATAATTAGGTGAACCTACCAAATGATAAGTTGACCTTGCATAACTGAAATGAAATTTTGTAATTCTAAAGCCAAATCCCCATGAAAAGCCTACTGTAGATATTTTGGAATTAACTTTTAGTTCCTGTCGTCTCTGGTAGTTATACCCGGCTCTCAAACTAAAGTTTCTAGTAATAAAAAATTCACCGCCAATAACAATATGTCTCAATAATTTATCACCAAAATCTGCAAGTTTACTATCTTCTATTACTTCCCCTGTAATAGGATCAGTTTCAATCTCATCAGCTTCTTCATAGGTAAGGTCCCATTTCTCAATATGATTAAAAAGAATTGAATACCTGAAAGGAAGATGCTTTAATCTTTTTGATAATCCTAATTGTATTTCAAAAGGTAATGGTTCGTTATTGCCTGAATTATATGTTTTAAGCTGTCTTCCGATATTTTTTGCAATTAAAGATATAGTAAGTTGATGCTCAGTATTGTTGTAACTTCCTGCTACATCAACTGCCAGACCAAAAGATTTATAGCTCTCTAATGAAGAATATATCATTTTTAAATTAGAACCTATTGAAAAAGAAGAGTCAAGTTGTCTTCCCCAACCAATATTCAGTGCTGATTCACCTACATAAAAATTTCCTGCTCTGACTCCTGTTTCATCTGCATAATCGAATTTTCCATAATCAATATATTGCATAGTGGCAAGAAAACTACCAAGCTTATTAAAAGTCCTGGAATAAGAAGCAAAGCCATAATTAATATCAGTGTAATAATCAACAAAGCAAAAACCCAGATGATTATGCATTTCAGGGGTAATTATTGAAGGATTAGATAATGCTAAAGTAATATCATTATCCTTTATTGTTAAAAAGTCTCCACCCATTCCGGCAATACGGGCAGAATTAGGTAAATTCAGAAATTCATAGGTATTATTTCCACCAATTTGTGAATAAGAAAAATTATTGAAAGAAAAAAATATTAATATTAATGTTATTATAAATATTTGAAGGTTTTTCACAAAAAAATTTTAATAAAAAATTAAATATATTAATAAACATAAGCAAAACGACAATTGTATTAAAATATTGTAGCTGAATTAGTATTAACAATAAAAATTTCTTGGTAATTTTTATATTTTCAGGCAAAAAAAAACCACCTTTCGGTGGTTTTCCAAATTTATTTTATCACATCCACTAATGCCTTAAAGGCATCAGGATGATTCATTGCAAGGTCGGCAATGGTCTTGCGATTTAAAAGTATATTTTTTTCATGCAGCTTACCCATAAATACAGAATATGACATATCATATTGTCTTGCTGCTGCATTGATACGTTGTATCCATAAACCTCTGAAATTTCTTTTTTTGGTTTTCCTGTCGCGATATGCATATACTTGTCCTTTTTCATAAGCATTTTTTGCAACAGTCCACACATTTTTTCTTCTACCGAATTGTCCTTTGACCTTTTTCAGTATTTTTTTTCTTTTTTGTTTTGATGCTACTACATTTACTGATCTTGGCATAATTTTTAATTTTTTTACTTTAGCGCCCCGATTAAATCGTGATCTTTAAGCTAAAAGCAAGTTAAACAACAAATTTAATTATTTTGCAAGCATTTTCTTAATATTACTTGCATCTGCTTTATCAACAATAGTAAAATAAGTAAGATTACGTTTACGTTTTGTTGATTTTTTAGTCAAAATATGACTTTTATAAGCATGCTTTCTTTTAAGTTTTCCTGATCCAGTAAAACTAAACCTTTTTTTAGCACTGGATTTTGTCTTCATCTTTGGCATTACTAATTAATTTATATTTATCACTATATTTATTTATAATTACTTTTTAGGAGTAATAATCATAATCATTCGTTTTCCTTCGAGCTTTGGCATTCGTTCCACTTTGCCGTAATCTGCAAGTTCTTGTGCAAATTTAAGCAGGATAATTTCTCCACGTTCTTTGTAAATGATTGAACGTCCTTTAAAAAAAACATCAACTTTAACCTTTGCACCATCCTCAAGAAATTTTATTGCATGTTTTAATTTAAAATTAAAATCATGATCATCAGTATTAGGACCAAGCCTAATTTCTTTAACAACAACTTTAGCTGTTTTAGCTTTTATTTCTTTTTGTCTTTTCTTTTGTTCGTAAAGATATTTTCTATAATCAATCACTTTACAAACTGGTGGATTAGCATTAGGAGATATTTCAACGAGATCAAGTTCTAATTCATCTGCAATATTTAATGCTTCCCTTAACTGATAAATGCCTGTATCAACATTATCACCTACTACTCTAACCACAGGTGCTGTAATTCTTTGATTAATCCTGTAAAGTTCTTGCTTTCTTTTAAATTTTCTTTGATATCCCCTACTGTTATAATGTGTTGCTATATTTTGTTCCTCCTATTTTTTTGTTATACGTTATATGTTATTAGTTATAAAACTTATCAGTTTATTATTTCATTTATTTCATCATTAATAAGGTTTGCAAAATCCACAATTTTAAATATTCCTAAATCACCTTTGCCTTGTTTTCTGACTGAAATAGTATTTTCATTTTCTTCCTTCTCCCCTACTATCAACATATATGGAATTTTTTGCATTTCTGCATCACGGATTTTCTTACCGGTTTTCTCATTTCTTTCGTCAATGAGGCTGCGAATTTCGTAATTATTTAGCAAATTCAAAACTTTTTTTGCATAATTATGATATTTTTCACTAATTGGCAGTATAATAACCTGTGAGGGAGTTAACCAAAGCGGAAATTTTCCTGCTGTATGCTCAATCAAAACTGCAATAAAGCGCTCGGTTGAGCCTAATATAGCACGATGAAGCATCACAGGTCTATGCTTTTGATTATCATTTCCAGTATATGTCAAATCAAAGCGTTCAGGAAGGTTATAATCAACCTGTATAGTTCCAAGCTGCCATTTTCTGCCAAGAGCATCTTTTACCATAAAATCAAGCTTAGGACCGTAAAAAGCAGCTTCGCCATATTCAATCTCCGATTTTAATCCTTTTTCATTTACAGCTTCAACAATTGCTTTCTCAGCTTTTTCCCAGTTTTCATCACTCCCAATATATTTATCTTTATTTTGAACATCTCTTAAAGAAATCTGTGTAAAGGATTCCTTAAAACCCAAAGCTTTGTAAACATACTGAACAAGATCAATTATTGCTTTAAACTCATCTTTAACTTGCTCATGGCTACAAAAAATATGGGCATCATCTTGTGTAAAACCTCTTACTCTTGTTAATCCATGCAATTCACCACTTTGTTCGTAACGGTAAACAGTGCCGAACTCTGCCATACGAATTGGAAGTTCTTTATATGAATGTGGCTTAAAATTATATATTTCACAATGATGAGGACAATTCATAGGTTTTAGCATAAATTCCTCACCTTCAACAGGGGATGAAAAAGGTTGAAAAGAATCTTCTCCATACTTACCATAATGGCCTGATAGTTTATATAAATTAACATTTCCAATGTGCATAGAAGAAACCATATCATAGCCTCTTTTTTTAAGAACTTTTTTCATGAAATTAATAAGCCTGTCTTTTAATTCAGCTCCGTTAGGCAGCCATAAAGGCAGTCCGAGACCAACTCTTTGCGAAAAAGTAAATAATTCCAGTTCCTTGCCAATTTTCCTATGATCACGTTTTTTGGCTTCTTCAAGTAATTGTAAATATTGTGTTAATTCCTTTTGTTTAGGAAAGCTTATACCATATATTCTTGTAAGTTGCTTGCGTTTTTCATCTCCTCTCCAATATGCACCTGCAACACTTAACAATTTTACAGCTTTTATCGGACTTGTATCCGGCAAATGTGGGCCGCGACATAAGTCAATAAAATTTCCGGATTCGTAAAATGTTATATCGCTATCATCCATTTCACCAATCAACTCAAGCTTATATTCATCACTTTTTTCAGTAAAATATTTTATTGCTTCAGCTTTACTAACATTTTTTCTTATATATTTCTGTTTTTCTCTTGCCAGTTGAAGTATTTTATCTTCAATTTTTTTAAAATCATTATCAGAAATAGTTTTATCACCTATATCAATATCATAATAAAAACCATTTTCAATATTCGGACCTATTCCAAATTTAGTACCCGGATAAAATGCTTCAATTGCTTCTGCCATCAGGTGTGCGGATGAATGCCACATAACAGCCTTAGCTTCTTCATCATTCCATGTCAAGAGCTTAACTCTTGAATCGGTATTTATTGGACGTGTAGCATCCCAAACTTCGTTATTAACTTTAGCTGCTAAAACATTTCTGAACAAACCTTCACTAATACTTCTCGCAATATCTAAAGCCGAAACTCCCTTTTCAAATTGTTTTACCGAATTATCAGGTAATGTTATATTAATCATTATAAATTATTGCATTAAAAAAATTGGGTGCAAAGATAAATAAAAAGAATTAAGTACCAAGATGAGAGTTAGAAAATTTTAATTAAGAAATATCTTTTCAATAATTACTCCTTTATTTGTAATAGCTTTAACTATATAGTATCCTTTTACATTATGGAGAGTTATTTTGTTAATAGTGGTATTTTTCAATGTTTTTCTGAGTATTTCATGTCCCAGTATATCATATATAACAGCTTCACCTGACAAATCTTCCGAATCACTGTAAACAATATAAATATTATTGCTGTATGAATAAATATAACTGACATCAGAATAAATATTTTCATTTTCCTTATTATCAGCATTAATATTATAAAAATGTAAAATAAATCTTTCGGGATCATCATCTGTATTTGCTGTAAATTCATATACAGGATTTTGAAGTAAATTAATAAAAATATCTTCTTGTAAGTCTTCTAAATAAACAGGAATTACTTTGTTAAGAGTTACAACTTCGGTTAATGTTATAGTATATGTTGTTGATACTCCTACCTCAAAACCCAATGGTATCAGGAGGTTATCGACAAACGGAAGTACATTCACGGCTAAATTATAAGCCGGAATTATTGAATATAGCTGTGGCGCAGCATTTATACCTGGAATTTTATATGCATCATATTCACTATCAAATCCTTTAGTAGCAAGGTTATAGAAAATAATTAAAGTTATATCGCTATAACCATTACCATCAGCTTTAAGTTTAAATAAATTATTTATAAAATTAGTATTCTTATAAAAAGACTGTGAACTGTGAATTCGTTCACTATTAGGCATGGTAATAGATGGATTTGTTGCATTTGCTTTTACCCAAAAACCTTGAGTTGAGGGAATTGCACCATCTGTTTTTGTTCCAAAGCCTCCAAAATTATAATTCCATGTTAAATATTGACTCCCGTCATAAACATATATAGTGGCATCAATGTTATTTTTTGTCCATGAATTATTCCAATTTAAAGTCGAAGGATATGGATTACCGATTAAATTCCAGCCATGTCCTTCTCCTGCATTATTATTATAAGTAAGTGCCGGAGGGTTTTTATCACCTGTGTTTAATAAACCTGCAAAATTGACTATTGTATCGCTTGTACTAGTTGCAGACCAAACTGCATAACCTTTCCCAACATATAAAGAAGAATCTGTTGAAGCAATATAGATCCATGTACTATCAGGTTCGTTAAAATATTTTAACCATATTCCATAATAAACAATGGAAGTTGCATTAGCAACAGGAGAAGAAACTAAATGCCACTGGTCTTGCGATAAATATTCTTGAACTCTTGCTTTGCTTCCTGTTATTGTTCCATTTGTAATTAATGAAGACATACATAGAGAAGAAGCTTCAAGTATCAAACTATCGTTTAAAGTTAAAGTATTATCTATGGTAACTAATGACCGGTCATCTATGAATAACTTTGCTCCTGATGACTGGTTTGTTGTGAAGTTATAAAAAATAGTTGCAAAATTATTACTCTCAATATTTTGGTCAGCACTTCCGTTAAAAATTACATTACCATTTGAACCAAGGTTAAAAGCTCCTTTTGTAGCCTGATTAAAAAAATCACCCTGTAAAGAAAAATGTCCATCCAAATCAAAGACACCATCAATATTTCCACAAGTTTTATTTTTAAAATCCAGATAATTACCTGTCATTTTTAAATAGTTACCCGAATCTACTCTTATTATTGCTCCATTATTTATTATTCCCTGGCTAATACAAGGACAAGCAAAGCAAATAAAAAATATTATAACAAGACTTGTCTGTATATGTTTTGTTTTCATTAAAAAAAGGAAAAAGTTAACTTAATAGCAAACAAAAAAAATAATCAAGTAATATACAACATTTAAAAAGAAAAGTCAAGTATTTTATTAAAAATGTTTAATCTGAAAAAAAATTAAGGATTAAAAACCATTTCCACTGACTCTAGAACAGCATTAATAACAATGCTTATCTGCTCATCAGTAAGATCATAATAAACAGGCAGGCTTATCTCCCTGGAAAAATTATTATAAGAAACAGGATAATTTTTAATATTGTTTCCGGTTTTTTTATAATAGCTCATCATTGGAAGCGGAATAAAATGAACATTTACAGATACATTTTTATTAAAAATTGATTGAATTATTTTATCCCTCTGTTTTTCATTAATATTTTTTATTCTAAATAAGTAAGCATGATATGATGATATTTTATCATTATTTTCATAAATAGGCAATTGTGCCCAATTGTATTTAGAAAGTTCTTTTGAATAATTATCAAAAATATGTTTTCTTCTAACAAGCATATCCCTGTCATAACGTTCCAGTTCAACCAAACCCATTGCAGCCGCTATATCTGTCATATTATATTTATATCCCGGTTCAATAATATCATACCTCCAGTTACCAATCTGAACTTTAGCCAAAGCATCTTTGGTTTGCCCATGAAGAGATTTGATATTTAGATATTTGTATATTTCCTCATTGTCAAAAGGTTGGGGTAGATTCAAACAGACAGCACCACCTTCGGCACTTGTAATATTTTTTACAGCGTGAAATGAGAATATAGTTATATCCGTTAATTTTCCTGTTTTATTGCCTTTATATGATGCCCCGATTGAATGAGCTGCATCAGATAAAATCAAAATTCTTCCCAATTGTTCCTGAACTTTTGTATATGGGTTAAACAATGCTTTAATATCTGCATGACTGACAAGACGGTTAATTTCGTCATAATCGCAGGGAAAACCTGCAATGTCAACAGGAATTACAACTTTGGTTTTATGTGTAATCGCTTTTTCAATAGCCTTAACAGAAATGTTAAAATCTGTATTTACATCCACAAAAACGGGTTTTGCACCGCAATGTACAACTACATTAGCAGTAGCACAATAAGTATATGCAGGGACAATTACTTCATCGCCTTCTTTAACTCCAAACCATCTTAGCATTAGTTCCAATCCGGCTGAACCGGAACTTGTGCAAAGAGTTGCCTTATGACCTGCATATTGTGTTATTTTTTTTTCAAATAACTTTGTTTTATGTCCTGTTGTTATCCAACCTGAATATAAAGTATCAACTACTTCATCAACGATTTTACTATCCATTCTCGGTGGACTAAATGGTATCATATTTATTATAATGTGTTAGTTAAGCAGAAATTTTATTTGATATGATTTAAAGAATTTATTTTGCACAAAAATACAAATAAATATTTCACTCCCTTGAAGATTTAGAAATTTGTAAATTAATCAACTATTTAAAGGCTATACATCAAACGGGATAAATTAGTACATTTTCATTTTTAAAAAATTGAAACTTCAATGTCAAAATATTTTTTAAATCAGCATTATGTTTTTGATTAACCGTTTGAAAGAATCCGGTTACTGCCTTAT
>JAIOSH010000232.1 GCA_021107685.1 Bacteroidales bacterium
ACAAGTTGTTCAACAATTTCATTCTAATATTATTTGTAATTTGTTTTTTGTTATTTGGTGCTTGTAATTTATTTCGTTATAATTTTACAACAAAGTTATTAATATTTTAAATACAGAAAACAATATCGATATAATATAGGGCTAATGCTTTTTAATTAAAAAAAGTTTTCATGTGTTTGCTCTGATTAAATGTAAGAAATGTTTTGGATAATTTAAGAAATATGATTTTTTTGTCAAAAATAAAAATGCACTTAAACAAAAAAAATAGTACAAAAAAAAGCACTTGATTGGAGACAAAAGCAAGATACTTAGTTGATACCAATATTTGGTTAGAGAGGCTTCTGGATCAAGATAAATCTGATGTTGTTTTCAAATTTCTAGATTTAATTCCAGCTAACCAAATTTTCATTAGTGACTTTGCAGTACATTCTATAGGAGTGATTTTGACCAGACTAAAGAAATTAGAAATTTGGCTGTATAAACCGAAAAATCTTCCTAATTTCAAGTTTCAAATTCCATCCCTATCTTTTTACGTACTGCTCTTTATAATATTTTTGATATGCTCCTGAAGTTACATTATCAAGCCATTGTTCATTTGACAAATACCAATCTACTGTTTTTTCCAATCCTTCTTCAAATTGCAGTGAAGGTTTCCACCCTAATTCATTCTGCAGTTTTGAAGAATCTATTGCATAACGCAAATCATGTCCTGCCCTGTCTTTTACATAAGTAATCAAATTAGCAGAAGTTCCTTCAGGACGATTTAATTTTTTATCCATTATCCGGCATAGTTTTTTTATCAGTTCAAGATTTTTCCATTCATTATTTCCACCTATATTGTAAGTTTCTCCAATATTCCCCTTATGGTAAATCAAGTCAATAGCTTTAGCATGATCTTCAACATACAGCCAATCTCTTATATTTTCTCCTTTTCCATACACAGGCAAAGGCTTTTTATGTTTAATATTATTTATAAATAAAGGAATTAGCTTTTCGGGAAATTGATAACCTCCATAATTATTTGAACAATTAGAAATAACAACAGGTAATTTGAATGTATGATAATATGCTCTTACCAAATGATCGGAGCTTGCTTTTGAGGCAGAATACGGACTTCTCGGGTCATAAGGTGTTGTTTCAACAAAAAAGCCTTTCTCTCCTAAAGAGCCATATACTTCATCAGTTGAAATATGATAGAAAAGCTTATTTTTTAAATTATCTTGCCAGATAAATCTTGCAGCATTTAAAAGATTAACAGTGCCAACAATATTTGCATAAATAAATTCTGTCGGATTAGAAATTGACCTGTCAACATGCGATTCGGCAGCGAGATGAATTACACCATCAAAACCGTATTCATCAAATAATTTTTGAATAAGGTCTTCATCAACAATATCTGCTTTTACAAATTCATAATTGGAATTGTTTTCAATATCTTTTAAATTAGCAAGATTACCTGCATAAGTCAATTTATCTAAATTAACAATTTTGTATTTAGGATATTTATTTACAAATAACCTGACAAGGTGAGAACCAATAAAACCGGCACCACCGGTAATTAAAATAGTTTTTTTGAATTTATTCATTGAAATTTAATATTAAAGATTAAAAAAATGTAATTACTCAGTGCCTAAAATTTAGAATGCCTACACTTCGACTTCATTTCGGCTTCGCTCAATGTGCACGCTCAGTGTAAAAAATGCCTAAAGTTTTAGTTACTTGCCAATTTTAAATAACTTTAGGCACTCGTAACTTTTTTACTGAGCGTGTATATTGAGCGAAGTCGAAATATAGTTCACTTTAAGTACTAATCATGTTGTTGCCTTGTTATGAATAGCTTTTTCCCATTTCCATGCAGAAAGATTCATCTCATCAATATTTTTTTCTGCTTTCCAGCCTAATTCTTTATTGGCAAATTCAGTATCAGCCCAAACCTGTTCAATATCTCCGGGCCTTCGTTCAACAATTTTATAATTAAGTTTTACACCTGATACTTTTTCAAATGATTTAATTACTTCTAAAACAGAATTACCTTTTCCTGTTCCTAAATTAAAAATTTCATTTTTTAATTTATTTTTATTCTCAAGCAATCTTTCAACAGCAATTACGTGTGCTTTAGCCAAATCAACCACATGAATATAATCACGAATTGCTGTTCCGTCAGGAGTATTATAATCATCTCCGAAAACCCTTAATTGTTCCCTGATACCAATAGCTGTTTGAGTAATAAAAGGAACTAAATTATTCGGAATACCTAATGGTAGTTCTCCTATCAAAGCTGATTCATGAGCACCTATCGGATTAAAATAACGAAGTAAAATAGCATTTAAATCAGTTGTTTTACATGTATCTGTAAGAATTTCCTCTGAAATTTGTTTGGTATTACCATAAGGGGACAAAGCTTTTAGAACAGGTGCATCTTCTTTCACGGGAAGTTGCTCCGGCTGCCCATAAACAGTACAGGACGAAGAAAATACAATATTCTTTATATTGTTATCCTTCATACCGTATAAAATATTTATCAAAGAAAATAAATTATTATGATAATACATTAATGGTTTTTCAACTGACTCACCAACAGCTTTATATGCTGCAAAATGAATTATTGCTTTTATATCATTATGTCTTTTAAAAAAATCAGAAGTTTTAACATTGTCGTACAAATCAAATTTTTCAAATAAGGGTTTAACCCCTGTAATTTTTTCAATATTTGGTAAAACATCAATATTGGAATTTGAAAGGTTATCAACAATAATCACCTCATAACCCTTTTGTTGAAGTTCAACAACAGTATGAGAACCTATGTAGCCTGTACCACCCGTAACAAGAATTTTCATAATTTGACTTTTATTTCTGACATTTACAAACTCATATAAGTTATATTTTTAATTTTATTTTTATATATTCCTTTTACATCCATAAGGATACCTTTTTGATTTAATAAAGATTTAAAATATGCTTCATTTAAAGTACAATAATCTTTATGAGAAACTGCTACTATAACTGCATCATAATCATTAGATAAATTATCTGATAATTCAAAGCCATATTCATTTTTTAATTCATCTGAACAAGCAACAGGGTCAGTAACATCAACAGTAATTCCATAAGTTTTTAGTTCATTTATCATATCAGCAACTTTTGAATTTCTAATATCACTTACATTTTCCTTAAAAGTCGCACCCATTACCAAAACCTTACAATTCTGAACATTTTTATGAGCAGCAATTAAATTTTTTACAAGTAGCTGTGCTATGTAAAAACCCATTTCATCATTTACTGCTCTTCCTGAATTTATTATCTGTGGATGATATCTGAATTCTTTAGCCTTAAAAGCTAAATAATAAGGGTCAACACCAATACAATGTCCGCCAACTAAACCGGGATAAAAATTTAAAAAATTCCATTTTGTTCCGGCTGCTTCTAAAACATCAAAAGTGTTAATTCCCATTCTGTTAAAAATCATTGAAAGCTCATTCATCAAAGCAATATTAACATCCCGTTGTGTGTTTTCAATAATTTTTGCTGCTTCTGCAACTTTAATAGTCTGAGCTTTATGAATACCTGCCTTTACAATCAGTTCATATACTTTTGCAATATTGTCCAAAGATTCATCATCACAGCCTGAAACAATTTTTTTTATTGTTGTTATTGTATGTTTCTTATCTCCGGGATTAATCCGTTCGGGAGAAAATCCTACTTTAAAATCTTTAATATATTTTAATCCTGAATATTCTTCCAGAACAGGGACACAGTCTTCTTCGGTAGCACCGGGATATACAGTAGATTCATAAACAACATAATCACCTTTTTTCAGGATTTTCCCAACTGTTTTTGTTGCAGCTAATAAGGGGCTTAAATCAGGTAAATTGTGTCTGTCTATTGGTGTTGGTACGGCAATAACATGAAATGAAGCCTGTTTTAAAACATCTGATGATGATGTAAATTCTATATCACAATTTTCAAAAGCAGATGAAGGAAGTTCATTACTCGGGTCAATTTTGTTCTTCATCATTTCAATGCGGTCATCTTTTATATCAAAACCTATCACAGGAATTTTCCTGGAAAACTCCAAAGCAATCGGCAAACCTACATATCCTAATCCAATTAATGATAATTTGGTTTCTTTATTAATTAATTTTTGGTAAACGTTCATATTTATTTAAATTTTATTGGCAAAATTAAGCTGTTTTTCTGACAGAATTATTTTCTAATAAATATTTTTCCTTACTTTCGGGGCAGATAGCAATGCCATCTTTATCAAAATTCAAACGATGCCCGTATTCGCTCATCCAGCCGATTTGTTTGGCAGGAT
>JAIOSH010000561.1 GCA_021107685.1 Bacteroidales bacterium
ATGACAGTTTATGGGAAAAAGAAGGGACATGAATTTAATGTTGCTGTTTGCCCGATAGGTGATGTAAGATTTGAATATATCGAGCCAATAACAGAATCAATATTTTCAGATTTTTACGATTATTATAGGGAAAATGTTATACATCATCTTAAATTTGATGTAGATGATTATAATGAGGCTTTAGATTATTTTAAAGCAAAGAATATAGATTTGATCCAGAGAGGCCAACAATTAGGTGATCGCGGTAAAAATAATTATAACTTTTTTAATACAGAAAAAGAATTTGGTTTTATAACAGAGATAGTCAATGTGACTAAAGATTTTATAAAACCTCAGCCTGAATCATGGGTTGGTTCAGAACATGGTGATTTCAACCCTATTTTTATAAAACCCTCTATAATAGGTATAGCGGTTAACAACCTTGAAGAAAAAATTAAAAAATATATGAGATTTAACATAGGACCATGGGAAATACATGATTTTGGGAAAGAAGATAATTTAAATTTTGAAGCAAAAATAGCTTTTTGCAGGTTTGGTAATGTAATTCTTAAATTGATCGAACCACAGTCAGATTCAATTTTTTCCGAGAGTCTTTCAAAATATGGTGAAGGGATGCACCATATAAAAATGGAAGTAGATGATTATGAGGAAAAATTGGAGTATCTTTCTTCAAAGGGTGTAAAAATTCTTCATTCAGGTAATTATCTGGATAAAACCCGTTTTTCTTTCATGGACACGAAGAAACACTTAAACTTTACAGTTCAAATATCAGATAAAGAGATAAATACTGAATTAGAATCTGGAATTATTGTACATCCATGATAATTCAGTATTTTAGAGAATATCAATAGATTTTATTGTATACTTAATTATTATTGTGATCTCTAGAAGAGATATTGCAGGTTATTTTTGGAAGAATCCTATAATAAGATTTTTTATAGAGTGTAATTGAAATTAATTTTTTGAAAGGAATAATATGAAAAAAGTAAAAATCGGCATTCACCAGCATGTTTTCACAAGCAAACTAAATTCAGAGAATATTGATGTGTTTGATTATATAAAGGAAATCGGTTTTGATTCAATGGATGTTAATCTCAGGAGTACTGATTTTGACTTTGCCAGGGAAGTAAGAAAAAAAGCTGAAAAACTTAATCTTACTCTTACAGGGGGAGGTTCTTTGCCTAAAGGAAAAGAAATTATTTCCCAGGACAAGCAAAAAAGAACTGAGGCTGTTGAATATATGAAAGAAATAGTAAGAAAAGCTTCTGAAATGGGTGTAGCTCTGTATCACGGCCTCATTTATGCTACTGCAGGTGTATTTACAGGTAGCGGCCCAACAAGTGAAGAATTTGAATATGCTGTTACCGGTCTGAAAGAGGTAGCAAATTATGCAAAAAAATATGGTGTCTCTCTTTGTCTTGAACCCGCAAACCGTTATGAAAATTACATGCTAAATACTGTTGAAGATTCCTTAAAAATGTTGGATGCAATAGATGAACCAAATGTGGGATTATTGCTTGATTCTTATCATATGAACATAGAAGAAAAAGATATGTATAAGTCGATAACTTCTGCAAAGGGGAGGATCTTTCATTTTCATGTAAATGAAAATGACAGGGGAATACCCGGGACAGGACATATCCCATGGGATGATGTTTTTAGGGCCTTAAAGGATATAGATTATGACAGGGTTGTAGCAGTTGAGAGCTTTGTAGATAATAGCATAGACATAGCTTCAGTTGTTGCTGTTTGGAGAAGGCTTGCGCCTGATGCTGAGACATTATCAATAGAAAGTCATAAATTTATAAAGCAAATGCTGGAAAAATATGCATTAACTTAAAAACTTTAAGATTAAAAAATATAAGAATATTTTAAGAATAATATAGTCCTGTAAATTCATCTGATATCACAGTAACATTATTACCTTTACATACGAGGTCTCATGTCTATAAAATTCTTATAAAGAACACAGGTTTATTTATAATATAAATAAAAAGGGATGATTTTCTAAAAATTCTGTCCCTTTTATACTATTCACAAAATATTTTGACTGATCCCTTTCCTTCAACATCTACTCTAAAATCATCAATTTGTTTTACAGTATCTTTAAAAATTACAATCAATTTATTACTTTTGTATTTATTACAAAATATAAATCTGGATAGAAAACCCATGATCCTGAAAATGGTAAAATATGCTTTAAATATAAAGGCAATTCTTTCAAGACGGTAACATGATAAAAACTATCAGCGCAATAAAAGCAAAATGATCAAAATTAAAGGGAAAATAAAAATCAATTTCAGAAACATAGGCAGCTAAATATAATTTGAGAGTTAACTTTTTAAATTTGATTAAATAAATTAAAAAATATTATTGATAAATATATTGATTAATAGTAAAAATATTGTATAATTATGAAAAGTGAAAATAGAATTTCAATTTTTAATTTTAAAATATGAGTAAGCAATTAAGTAGAGCCTTTAAAATAATTGAAAATATCACAGAGCATGGTGTGTTAAATATAGATGAAATACATGCACAGACTGGCATACCAAAATCAACTGTTTTTAAATTACTGGTTAATCTTGAAAATCAAGGCTATATATTAAGAAAAAGAAGTAGCAATCAAGTAGATCACTGGTATTTATCTTTAAAATTTTTAGAAATCTCCAGATCAATTTTAGCAAGAATAAGTTTAAAAGATGAAGTTAATCCGGTACTTACAAAATTATCCAAAGAGGCTAAAGAGATTGTGCAACTGGGTGTCTATGAAAACGGGAAATTCATTTATATAGATGTTATTAAAATACCTTACAGTATAATTGCTTATTTAGAAGTGGGTTCAGAATTTACATTAAATCTATGTGCTGCCGGTCTAGTGCTTGGCGCTGCTTTGCCAGAGAAAGAAATTGATGAAATCATAAAAAATACAAATCTTGTCAAAAAAACACCCCGTTCTATTGTAGAGCCAAAGAAAATTAAAGAAATGTTAAAAAAAGTAGCAGATGACGGGTATGCTTTTGACGATGAATATTATTATACTGGAGTAAGGTGTCTTGCTGCTCCAATTTACAATTATGAAAATAAAGTCATAGGAGCCATAAATATTACAGGGCATATATCCACCATGACTGATAAAAATTTAGAATATTTAAAGAATAAATTGTTTAAAGCATCTTTGGAAGCATCAAAGATAATGGGGTATAAAAAGTAAATTAATTTAATTATAACTTAAAAAAGAACACAAAATGATTTATAAGATATTTTTGTAATCATATTTAGCAAGGATGGAGAAATTTATATGAAAAAAATTATTAATGATCCAAAGAATTTTGTTAACGAAATGTTAGAAGG
Organism: Bacteroidales bacterium; assembly: GCA_021107685.1. Lineage (GTDB taxonomy): Bacteria > Bacteroidota > Bacteroidia > Bacteroidales > SMBSF39 > SMBSF39. The sequence continues at coordinate 3,355 of JAIOSH010000561.1, forward strand.
TATATTAGTCGCACACCAGGATCAACTTAAATATCTTAATGATGATTTTAGATCGTTATTACGGTCAGATGTAACAAAAAAAAATAAAGTAGGATTAATGACAGGCGGAGGTTCAGGTCATCTTCCTTTGTTTTTAGGTTATGTCGGAAAAGGAATGCTAGATGCATGTGCTGTTGGCGGTGTATTTGCTTCTCCAAGCGCTAAAACAATGTTTGAACTAACAAAAGCCATAGATAATGGTGCTGGAGTAATCTATATATTTGGGAATTATGGTGGTGATGTTATTAATTTTAACATGTCAGAAGAGATGGCTAAAATAGAGGGAATCAGAATAGAGCAAGTAATAGGCAATGACGATGTAGCTTCTGCTCCAAAGGGAAGTGAAAACGATAGAAGAGGAGTCGCTGGAATATTTTTTATTTATAAAATTGCCGGTGCCTATGCAGAAGAAATGGCCTCAATTGATGAGGTAAAAAGGATTGCAGAAAAGGCTAGAATAAATACTAGAACCATGGGCGTTGGACTAAGTCCTTGCATTCTTCCAGAAATTGGTAAACCAACATTTGAAATAGGTGAAGATGATATGGAAGTTGGTATTGGAATACATGGGGAGGCAGGCATAAAAAAAGGTAAATTAGAATCTGCAGATGAAATAGCCGAAGACATAATGGGGAAAATATTAGCAGATTATTCTTTCAACTCAGGTGACGAAGTATCTGTTTTAATAAATGGTCTGGGTGCTACACCAAAAGAAGAATTATATATAATATATCGAAAAATATTTAAAATATTAAATAGTAAAGGGATAAATGTCTTTCATCCTTATATAGGCGAATTTGCTACTTCTTTGGAAATGTCAGGAATATCCATATCGCTGTTAAAACTTGATGATGAGCTTAAATATTTTTTATCCAAACCTGCTAAAACACCATTTTTTGAACAAGCTCAATTATAAATAAGAGGATAAAGTATTATGAAAAAACTTAATGATAAAAATATTAAAGAAATATTCACAAAAATAAAAGACATTATGATTGAAAATAAGGATTTGCTTTTTAAGCTTGATTCTATAATGGGAGATGGTGATCTTGGTATAACAATGAGTAATGGATTTATAGAAGTAGAGAAAGATATTCTTAATTATAATGAGCCCAAAATTGGAAAAATTTTCATGAAAGCGGGAATGGTGCTGGCAGAAACTTCACCATCAACAATGGGAACTCTTGTGGCAGATGGTTTATTAAAAGCTGGTATGTGTATTCAGGATAAAATTGAAGTGGACCTAAGAGACTTAACATTATTTTTTTCTGAATTCGTAAATAGAATCATGGTTACAGGCAAGGCAAAATGCGGGGAAAAGACCATAGTTGATTCATTATATCCTGCAGCAAGAGCTCTTGAGGATTCTTTAAAAGCAAATAAAAATTATAAAGA
>JAIOSH010000059.1 GCA_021107685.1 Bacteroidales bacterium
GCAAAGTAAAAAAATCAGCACCTCTATTTTAAAAAAACAGAAAAATCATTGCGAAAATTGTATAGAACAAAAATAATAACTCTATTTTTATAAAATTTTTGGAATTTATCATAACCATATAAAAAATGTTATCTTATAAAAAAATAAAACTTATTTTAGAAGATGGAACTGTATTTCTAGGAAAATCTTTTGGATACAAAAAATCAGTAGCAGGAGAAGTAGTATTTAATACTGCAATGACAGGTTATCCTGAAAATTTGACTGATCCTTCTTATAAAGGACAAATCTTAGTATCGACCTATCCTCTAATTGGGAATTACGGAGTTCCCGAATATGTAAAAGAAAATGATTTATTAAAATATTTTGAATCAGAAACAATACATGTTTCAGGTTTAATAATTGCTGACTATTCATTTGAATATAGTCACTGGAATTCTTATAAAAGCCTTGCTAACTGGCTAGTAGAAAATAAAATTCCAGGTATATATGGAATTGATACAAGAGCCTTAACTAAAAGGCTTAGGAAAAAAGGAACAATGCTTGGTAAAATAATTTTTAATGATACTGATATTGATTTTTATGACCCTAATAAAAACAACTTGGTTGACACAGTAAGTCTTAAAGAAAAAAAAATATATGGAAACGGAAAATATAAGATAGTTCTAATAGACTGCGGTGTAAAAAATAATATTATAAGATGCCTGTTAAATAGAGATACCACTGTTATAAGAGTTCCATGGGACTATGACATTTCTAAAGAAAATTATGATGGATTAATGCTATCTAATGGACCTGGTGACCCTAAAAAATGTACTAAAACAATAGAAAATTTAAGAAAAGCATTCGAATCTGACAAACCTATTTTTGGAATTTGTCTCGGAAATCAACTTATGGCATTAGCCTCAGGTGCCGATACTTATAAATTAAAATACGGACACAGAAGTCATAATCAACCTGTTTTAAAAGAAAAAACAAACAGATGTTTTATAACTTCTCAAAACCATGGGTTTGCCACAGATACAAAGACTTTAAGTAAAGAATGGGAGCCTTTATTTGTAAATGTAAATGATAATACTAATGAAGGAATAAAACATAAAACTAAACCGTTTTTTTCTTCACAGTTTCATCCTGAAGCATCAAGCGGACCTACTGATACAGAATTTTTATTTGATGATTTTATTGAATTAATTAAGAAAAACTAATTTTTTAATGCGCTCCGCTTTTAAAATATAAGCTATTAAAAACAAGCTAAATACAAACACACAAAGTATAACAACATGAACAAAAATTTAAAAAAGGTTATTATTCTTGGTTCAGGTGCTTTAAAAATTGGTGAGGCAGGCGAATTTGATTACTCCGGCTCTCAGGCTCTAAAAGCATTAAAAGAAGAAGGTATTAAAACAATTTTATTAAATCCTAATATAGCTACAGTTCAAACTTCAGAAGGAGTTGCTGATAAAATTTATTTCTTACCTGTAACACCATATTTTGTTGAAAAAATAATAAAAAAAGAAAAACCACAAGGAATTTTACTTTCTTTTGGAGGGCAAACAGCATTGAATTGTGGAATTGAATTATATAAAAGTAAAGTTTTTGAAAAATATAATGTTGAAGTTTTAGGTACACCTATTCAAGCAATAATTGACACAGAAGACAGAGATAATTTTATAAATAGATTAAATGAAATTAATGTAAGAACCCCTAAAAGTATTGCTGTAACTTCTATAGATGATGCAATAAGAGCATCAAAAAAATTAGGTTTCCCTATTATTACAAGAGCTGCTTATACACTCGGAGGACAAGGTAGTGGATTTTGTTCTAATGAAACAGAATTAAAAGCATTAGCTCAAAAAGCATTCTCTTATTCTGACCAAATACTTATAGAAGAATCGCTTAAAGGCTGGAAAGAAATTGAATATGAGGTTGTAAGAGACAAATACAATAATTGTATTACAGTATGTAATATGGAAAATTTTGACCCTTTAGGAATTCATACAGGAGAAAGTATTGTTGTTGCACCGTCGCAAACTCTTTCAAACAAAGAATATCATAAACTTAGAGAATTATCAATTAAAGTAATAAGACATATAGGAATAATTGGCGAATGCAATATTCAATATGCACTCGACCCTAAATCAGAAGATCACAGAGTTATAGAAGTAAACGCACGATTATCAAGGTCAAGCGCATTAGCTTCTAAAGCTACAGGTTATCCTTTGGCATTTGTTGCTGCAAAATTAGGAGTAGGTTATGGATTACATGAATTAAAAAATTCAGTAACAAAAACTACAACAGCTTGCTTTGAACCTGCACTTGATTATGTAGTTTGTAAAATTCCAAGGTGGGATTTGAATAAATTCATTGGTGTTTCTAAAGAAATTGGCAGTAGCATGAAAAGTGTAGGTGAAGTAATGGCTATTGGACGTATTTTTGAAGAAGTAATTCAAAAAGGCTTAAGAATGATTGGTCAAGGCATGCATGGTCTTGTTGGAAATAAATCTATAAAACTTGAAGAAATTGATGAATTGCTCATAAACCCTACTGACATGAGAATTTTTGCAATAGGTGCTGCATTAGATAAAGGATATTCTATAGACAAAGTGCATGAATTAACTAAGGTTGACCCGTGGTTTCTTGTTAAATTAAAAAATATTATTGAAGTTAAAAATGAACTATCTACTTATAATTCTTTAAATGATATGCCTTTAGAATTATTAATTGAAGCTAAAGAAATGGGATTTTCTGACTTTCAAATAGCACGATTTGTATTAAATAATGATGACAATAATATTGAAGAAGGCTTATTAAATGTTAGACAATATAGAATTAAGAATAATATTAAACCTGTTGTTAAACAAATTGATACTCTTGCTGCAGAATATCCGGCATGTACAAATTATCTATATTTAACTTATAATGGAACAGAAAATGATATTAAATTTGAAAATGATAAAAAATCTGTTATTGTATTGGGTTCAGGTGCGTATAGAATAGGTAGTAGTGTAGAATTTGACTGGTGTTGTGTAAATGCAATAAATACAATTAATAAACAGAAGCAACGCTCTGTAATGATAAATTACAACCCCGAAACGGTAAGCACTGATTATGACATTTGTGATAGATTATATTTCGAAGAACTATCTTTCGAAAGAGTGCTTGATATAATAGAACTTGAAACACCAAATGGAGTTATTGTTTCTATGGGAGGACAAATTCCTAATAATCTGGCTATGAGATTATATAATCAAAAAATTAATATATTAGGAACATCTCCTGTTTCTATTGATAATGCTGAAAACAGACATAAATTTTCATTAATGCTTGATGAGCTTAAGATTGATCAGCCTGAATGGAAAGAATTAACAAATATTAAAGATATATATTCATTTGTTGAAAAAGTAGGATTTCCTGTATTGATAAGGCCATCTTATGTTCTTTCGGGTGCTGCAATGAATGTGGTTTCTAATAAAAATGAATTAACGCATTTTCTTGAACTTGCAGCAAATGTATCAAAGCAATATCCTGTTGTTGTATCTGAATTTATTCAAAAAGCCAAAGAAATTGAAATTGATGCAGTAGCAAAAGATGGAGATATGATGGCTTATGCAATTTCTGAGCATATTGAGTTTGCTGGTGTTCATTCAGGAGATGCAACAATGGTGTTCCCGCCTCAAAAAATTTATATGGAAACTGTTAGACGCATTAAAAAAACTGCAAGGCAAATTGCAAAGGAACTAAATATTTCAGGACCTTTTAATATGCAATTTCTTGCAAAAGATAATGATATTAAAGTAATTGAATGTAATTTAAGAGCATCCAGGAGCTTTCCTTTTGTATCTAAAATTTTGAAAATAAATTTCATTGAATTGGCAACAAAAATTATGCTTGGTATTAATGTAAACAAACCTGAAATATCATTATCGGATCAAGATTATATTGGAATAAAAGCACCACAATTCTCATTTTCAAGATTACAAAAAGCAGATCCGGTACTTGGTGTTGATATGGCTTCAACAGGTGAAGTTGGTTGTATAGGCGAGGACTTTTATGATGCATTATTAAAATCAATGCTATCTGTTGGCTATAGTATTCCTAAAAAAAATATCTTATTATCAACAGGTCCTGTTGATTCTAAAGTTGAATTATTAGGAAGTGCTGAACTGTTAATAAACAATGGCTATAAGCTATTTGCAACAAAAGGAACACAAATTTTTCTAGAAGAAAATGGTATTAATGCAACCACATTATACTGGCCAGATGAAAATAAAAAACCAAACACATTGGATTACTTAAAAAAGAGAAAAATAGACTTAGTAATAAATATTCCTAAAAATTTAACAAAAACAGAACTCAATAATGATTATTTAATCAGACGAAGTGCAATAGATTTTAATATCCCTCTAATAACTAATACAAGGCTTGCAAAAGCATTTATTAATTCATTCTGCAAAATGTCTATACAAAATATTTCAATAAAAAGCTGGGATGAGTATTAACCTGAATTATTCGTATGTTTATTATAAACCACTGTAATAATTCAGAGCCTGTCCCGCCTATGCGGGATTAACCCCGACTTAGAAAATCTTATATTTTAAAAGCGGAGCGAATTAAAAAATTAGCTTTTCTTAGTCGTCAGATTAATTCAGGATTCTGCCTTTTAAGTTTATGAATTAATCGGGTTAAAAAAGGTTCAAATTTTTTCAAAACGAATTATAATAAATTGAAATTAAATGAAAAAGAAAGACATGGACAAGTCTTAACAGAAAAATACGAACTACTTATTATCAATTATTCGATTATGATAAAGATTGGGAACAATTTAAAAGGCATTTTGAGCAGGTACACCAAGGATTCTTTCAGCGACTAAAAAACCAATATCCTAATTTGACAAAAAATGATTTAAAGCTATGTGCCTATTTGCGTATTAACCTTAGCACCAAAGAAATTTCACAAATGCTAAATATCTTACCTGCTTCCATTGACACGTGACACAACCGTCTGCGAAAAAAATTGAAAGTTACCCAGCATGTTGATTTGATTGAGTTTATGAGCACGGTATAGGGTATTAGGATATAAAGTTATTAAATAGTCATTCGATTGTAATTCAGTTATATTTCCATTGCATTTTAATCGTATTTCCCTTATTTCCTCATTTAAGCTGTTCAGCTATTATTAATGAAAATGTAATAGTACACATCCCGGAATGTAATGATGTTGTAATAGGTGAAAACTTGCTTTTACCGCTTTATCTGTCTTATATTTGCAAAAAATATAATTAAACTAAATGAAAAAAATTATTTTAATGCTCGTACCACTGTTGTTTATGACAACATCAATATTTCCTCAATGGGATATAGATGAGGGATTTGAAGGAGATACATTTCCTCCAACAGGCTGGATTGTTAATA
>JAIOSH010000553.1 GCA_021107685.1 Bacteroidales bacterium
AAACACTTCTGTAACATGGATTGGCGGTCACTCCTCATGGTACAACACCTCCGATGCAAGAATAAAAAACAACATACAGGAAGATGTAAAAGGCTTGGGGTTTATTATGGAACTGCGCCCCGTTACCTACCACTATGATATTGATAAAATGAATAATTTGATGGGGGTTGTTGATTCGAGTGATTATCCTGAGAAATACGACAAAGAAAAAATCAAACAAACTGGTTTCCTTGCACAGGAAGTAGAACAAGCCGCCCAAAACTCAGGATACGATTTTAGCGGAGTATGCGCACCCAAAGGGGATACAAAATATTATAGTATGGCGTATGCCGAATTTGTGGTGCCTTTGGTGAAAGGGATGCAGGAACAACAGGAGATGATTACCAAATTAGAAAAAGAAAACAAAGAACTCAAACAGCAGATGGAAGAACAAAACAAACTTCTTCTTCAGCGTTTAGAAAAATTGGAAAGAGGGAAATAAGTGGGTAATTGGCAGTTGGCAACTTTCAGGTCGATGAAAGCCTGTGCGGCAGGGACTTCGTCCATGCGGAGCAAACAAGGTTGAAAAAAAAATACGATTTACGAAGTTGGCAAATAAAAAGGGGGAAAGTTGGCAAGGGGCAATGAGGCAGTTTGCAGTTGGCAAAAAGAACAATCGAATTACAACTTAATTACCATTGAATTACAATAAATTACAACGAATTACAATCAATTACAACTCAATATTAATTATATATAAAAAACTCAGCTATGTCACTAAAACAGCAATGTAGAAAAAAGAGGTGCAGAGCACCAAAATATTTGTAGAAATAAAACAAAAAATCAAACAAGGTGCAGCGCACCGTAACATAGTATCTTCAAAATCACAATTAAACATTAAATTATAAAACAAATAAATTATCCATTATGAAAAATTTATTTACATTAAGTGTACTCGTATTATCTTTTACGGCAAGTGTATTCCTGCCACGGCAGGCAAGTAGTCAACCCCCACAAGCTTTCAAATATCAGGCAGTGGTGCGCGACAATGCAGGAGAAATCCTGCAAAACCAAGCAGTAGGTATCCGTATCAGCATCCATAATAAAACAGCAGCAGGATACATTGTTTATCAGGAAACCTTCTCCGAAACCACAAATCAATTCGGTTTGGTTAACCTGCAAATCGGAAACGGAACTCCAACTATTGGAACATTTGAAGGTATCGAATGGAGCAGCAATTCCAAATTCCTCGAAACAGAAATCGACCCGAATGGTGGCACTGCTTATATTTCCATGGGGACATCGGAATTGCTTTCGGTGCCGTACGCTTTGTATGCCGGAGATGATGGAGACTGGACAACTTCCGGAAATGATATTTTTTCTGCAAATTCAGGAAATGTTGGTATCGGCACTTCAACTCCCGGTGCAAAATTAGAGGTTGCCGGACATATACGGCAAACAGCCACAGGGTACTCTGTTTTTCTCGGTGAAGGGGCTGGGACAAACGATGATTTATCTGCTAATTACAATGTTTTTATCGGATACCTTTCAGGAAATTTGAACACAACAGGAAGTGGTAACACAGCAAACGGGTCTTTTTCGTTTTGCTCAAATACAACAGGAGAGTTAAACACTGCATACGGTTCAAGTTCACTTTACGCAAACACAACAGGAATGAGAAATACTGCATGTGGATACAATTCCCTTAAAAACAACACAAGCGGAAATGAAAACACAGCAAACGGATATGCTTCGCTCAATACTAATACTCAAGGAAATCATAATACTGCAAGCGGATACACTTCCCTCTATTATAACACAGTAGGAAATGATAATACTGCAAATGGTTACAGATCGCTATACTACAATACATCAGGAAGCCAAAATGTTGCAAGTGGTTATAAATCACTTTATTCAAACACAACAGGAAATTACAATACTGCAAACGGATACAGTTCTATTTTTTCAAATACAGGCGGGCATTACAATACTGCAAGCGGTCATAACTCGCTTTACGCTAACATATCAGGAGCTTATAATACTGCAAATGGTTATCATGCTCTTGAAGCCAATACAACAGGAAACTACAATACTGCTATTGGAGCTTCATCACTCGTTAATAATACTACAGGAACTTATAATACTGCTTGTGGGTTTTCATCACTTGCCGCTAATACCGTAGGAGCCTCAAATACTGCCTTTGGCACTTATGCACTACCTGAAAGTATATCAAATTCAAATAATACAGCTATTGGCGACCATACACTTTTTCATACAACGAATAATGAGAATACGGCAATAGGTGCAAGTTCACTTTATTATAACACAACAGGTTCTGGAAACACTGCTACCGGTTTTAAATCGCTAAATCGTAATAGTGATGGTTATAACAATACAGCCAACGGTCGTTTTAGTCTTTATTATAACAACTCAGGAAACAGAAATACTGCTTACGGATATTATTCAATGTATAATAATACTTACGGTGTCAAAAATGTGGCACTGGGAGCCTATGCCGGCGATTTGGCTGAAAGTAATGCTTATTGCACTTTCGTTGGATATGCTACTGACAATAGTTCGGTTAACCCACTAATAAATAGCATGGCACTCGGAAATCAGGCAGTTATCACAAGCAATAACCAGGTTCGTGTTGGCAACTCATCTGTTACAAGTATTGGCGGATATCAAAACTGGACAAATGTATCGGACAAGCGCTTCAAGAAAAACATTAAAAAGAATGTTCCAGGATTGGATTTTATATTAAAACTCCAGGCTGTCACCTATAATCTTGATGTGGATAAATTAGATGATTTCCTTAATATTCCTGATTCTTTACAAAATGATGAAAACCTTAAAAAGGGAGCAATCGAAAAAGCATCTATGCTTCAAACAGGTTTTATTGCACAGGAAGTAGAAGAAGCAGCCCAATCGCTTGGATATGATTTTAGTGGTATGGATGCCCCAAATAACGAAGCAGGGCTTTATGGTTTAAGATATGCCGAGTTTGTTGTGCCTTTGGTAAAAGCGGTGCAGGAACAGCAGGAAATGATAAAAACACAACAGGCAATAATTGAAGAATTAAAAGCTGAAAACAATGCATTCAAATCAGAAATAGAAGCAATTAAAACTTCATTAGGATTATAACATTGTTTAAACAATTTAATAGTTAAGGTTATGCGGCGCACAATCCCGTGTTTATCCTGTAAGGTTCGGGCAAGGCCAAAAAAACCTTACAATACGAAGTTAGTCCGTATGGATTTTGATTTTTTTTCACCTTAGTAGAAAAATTGGAGTCGTCCCCCTGTTCCAAACCTTATTACCTTATTCTTAGTGCTAATAAGGTAATAAAGTTGAGTTATAGGGTTGGTATTTTTTTACTAAGGTTTTTACGATAAATAAGGTTTTTTTATTATATTCGCGTACCTCAACTATATTTAATGCAACATACGTGTTAAAGATTGCAACATTTGTGCTTTACTTTCCCTCCTCTTAAGTAGTATCTTTATTAGCTGAAAAATAATCAGCAATTCTCAATAATCAAATTTAATAATAATTAAAAGTTTAAAGTTATGAAAAAATCAATTATTTTACTCGTTTTGGCAATTATATCGGTAATTGCCGTTAATGCTCAACCTACACAAGCCTTCAAATACCAGGCTGTTGTGCGGGACAATGCAGGTGAGATTATCTCGAACCAGGCAATAGGAATACAAATAAGTATTCGTGATGCCATTCCAAATGGTACTATTGTTTATCAGGAAACTTTTTCCGAAACAACAAATCAGTTCGGTTTGGTAAATCTGGAAATTGGAAATGGTACACCTACCATCGGAACATTCACAGGAATTGACTGGGGCAGCAATTCAAAATTTCTTGAAGTTGAAATTGACCCGGCAGGTGGAAGCAGTTATGTTTCTATGGGAACCTCAGAATTATTATCAGTTCCTTATGCTTTATTTTCAGATCGCTCTAGTGATGTTGTGTGGAATAAAAACGGGAATAAAATTTATTATAACAATGGCAATGTCGGTATCGGAACAGATAATCCAAGTGATGCATTACATGTATATGGTTCAGGTGTTTTCAGGGCAAATTCAGGTGGATTAGGAATCGCACCCGGAACGGATTATGGTTCTTTGCTTTATACATCAGGTTCAGGAAGTTATTCCAACATGAGGTTATATTGGGCAAAAACAGAATTTAACGGGGATGTTGGTATCGGTACTGCTTCACCTGTTGTTCCACTTCATGTTTATACCGGTACTGACATAGAGTTGGATGACGGCGGATAT
>JAIOSH010000428.1 GCA_021107685.1 Bacteroidales bacterium
TATTAAATAAACTGTGGCTATTCGCAACTTTTGCGCCTTGACAAAGCACAAAATTACTTCGTCAATTTTGCATACTTTATTTCTTTACAAACCCTAATTTTTAAATAACGAATAAATAAATTATATTTGCATATATTTAAAAATGTTTATATTTGCATGAATTCAATTATTCAGAAAAAATTTCTTTAATTATAAACTTCAAAATTAACAGAATATGAAAAAAATTACAGTAATAGGTGCCGGTAATGTAGGTGCAACATGTGCCAATGTTATAGCTCATAAAGACCTGGCAAGAGAAGTTGTTATGCTTGATATTAAAGAAGGCGTTGCTGAGGGTAAAGCCCTTGATATCTGGCAAACATCATCAATTAATCATTTTAATACTCGTGTAATAGGAGTTACAAATGACTATTTAAGAACAAAAGGCTCTGGAGTAGTTGTAATTACTTCCGGTCTCCCGCGAAAACCCGGTATGTCTCGTGATGACCTTATAAAAACAAATGCCAAAATTGTTAAAGATGTAACAGAAAAAGTAGTTAAATATTCACCGGATGCAATTATCATTATTGTTTCCAATCCATTAGATGTAATGACTTATACTGCGTTCAAGGCATCAAACAAACCATCCACAAAAGTTTTCGGTATGGCAGGCATTTTAGATACAGGAAGATATAGGGCGTTTATTGCTGACGCTCTGGATGTTTCTCCAAAAGATATTCTTTCATTATCTTTAGGCGGACACGGTGATTCAATGGTGCCTTTACCAAGATATACTACTGTAAATGGTATTCCCATTTCCGAATTATTAGGAAAGGAAGAAATAGATAAAATTGTTGAAAGAACAAGAAAGGGAGGTGGTGAATTAGTAAATTTAATGGGTACTTCAGCATGGTATGCACCAGGTGCAGCAGCAGCTCAAATGGTTGAAGCAATTGTTGATGACCAAAAAAGAATTTTCCCTTGTTGTGCATGGCTGCAAGGTGAATACGGCTTAAAAGATATTTATATGGGAGTTCCTGTTAAACTGGGGAAAAACGGCATTGAAGGAATTTTTGAAATTGAACTAAATAAAGACGAAAAGAAATTGTTAATTGAATCTGCTAAAACTGTTAAAAAAGTTATTACGGTTCTGGACGAAATGAAATTATTTTAATAAATAAAGTATTTAATACCTAATTAGTGCTTGTCTATAATGTCGTCATTGCGATGAACCGTAGAGAAGGCATGTGTGTTGGCGTTCAGAAGCAATCTGTTTATTTGAAACCTAATTCATTATTTATTATTATGAAGTTACCGGAAAAGATTGTAGTTTTAAGTGGTGCCGGCATCAGTGCTGAAAGCGGACTTCAAACCTTTCGTGATAATGACGGATTATGGAAGAAATACAGGTTTGAAGACCTTGCTAGTCCACATGCATGGGCAAGAGACCCGGAACTTGTTTTGGAATTTTATAATATGCGCAGGAAAAAACTTTTTGAAGTTGAACCCAATGCAGCTCATTATGCACTTGTAAAATTAGAAAAAAAATATGAAGTGCAGATCATAACACAAAATGTGGATGATTTACATGAAAGAGCAGGCTCTAAAAATATACTTCATTTGCACGGCGAATTAAAAAAAGCACGAAGCACTGTTGACCCCAGCCTTGTTTATGAACTGGACCATTGGAAACTAAAACCGGGGGATAAATGCGAAAAAGGTTCTCAACTCAGACCGCATGTCGTTTGGTTTGGCGAGTCAGTACCTATGATAGAGCCGGCTGCTGACATTTGTTCTATGGCTGATATTTTTATTGTTATAGGTACTTCAATGATTGTGTATCCTGCTGCTTCATTAATTGGTTTCGTGCCACAGGACAAAACCAAATATTATATTGACCCGAATGCATTTCAAGTGGGAGATGTTTCTAAGCTGACCGTAATAAAGAAAAAAGCAGTAGAAGGAGTACCGGAATTGGTAAATGAACTTTTAAATAAATAATATTTTAATTTAATTTCTCCAATTCTTTTATTAACTCTTGTATAGTAATAGGTTTGGCAAGAATATTTTTATTTTTATCAAGTAGAAACATTGTTGGAGTGGCATAAATATTATAATCAAGTGCGGCTTTACTATCCCAGCTTTTCAAATCGGAGCAGTTTATCCATGAATAATTTTCTTGTGAAATAACATCTTCCCAGTCACCTTTTTTTGTATCAAGAGAAATGGCTAATATTTCAATTTCTTTCTTATTTTGTTCTTCATAGATTTTTTTAATTTCCCGTAAGATTTCAGTACAATGTGGACACCAGCTTGCCCAGAATATAACAAGCGTATATTTTGATTTTATTTCCGATAGTTTAATTTTTTCTCCATTAATATCAGTAATTTCAATATCAGGAGCTTTCTTGCCAATAGATAATTCCTGGAATTTTTCAAGCCTGGTTTTAAGGTCGCTTTTTCGTTCTTTGTTTTCACAGAAAATATCAGGGGTATAATTTTCTGCAATATATTCCAGAACTTTCTCAAAATGATATTTTTCAAAACCGCTTGCTAAATAATCAACAGTAAAATCATAAATAATATTATTATCCAAAGTCTTATACATAACCACATCAACTGCTTTTATAAAAGATTCTTCCAGCATTTCCTGTGTTAAATCGCGGTTACTATATAATGATAAATATGTGATAATTTTATTTGTATAAGCATTGCTTCTTAAAAGAGAAATATCTGTAAAATCAATGTCATCAAAAAAATGGGTTTTTAAATATTCAATTCTTTCCGATTCCGGCATGTCAGGCTCTATAAAAGGTATGTTCAGCATTTTTATCAACCGTGTTGCATAAGCAGCAGGATAATCTTTAATAATATCATTGATTAATTTTTCCCTGTGTTTTTGTATATTAATAAATTGAACAGTAATGTTATTATAAAAAGTATCGTTTTTCGGAAAATAATCTATTAAAGGCATTAATAAATCAAGCTTTAGCTGGTTTTTGTATTCATCAAACATAAAATCATAATAAATTTTGTTTTCAACAGATGATATGATTTTAATGCTGTCTGTGGGGTTTTCGTAAACTGTTTTAAATTCAATATTTTCTTTATTAAAAATAATGTCAACAAATTTATGATTACCAAGAATAATGCGATATAATCCAACAGGATAATTATCATTCATTATAAACTTGAAAAAACCTGTACTATCAACCTTAACCGAATCAATGACAGTGCTTTTATCACCATAAAAATTTACTAAAAAAATTTCATTTGCCGGAATATTATTAATATAAGCTTTTAAA
>JAIOSH010000366.1 GCA_021107685.1 Bacteroidales bacterium
GAATCTCGAACCATTCACTGTTCAAAAAAAGGTTTTCACAGGTAAGGCTTTTGCTAATGTAATTATTAAATCTCAAATTAAAGTTTTAACTCTTTCACAAAATTCATTTGAGATAATTGAAACTGAAAATAATGCAAATATCGAAAGTTTTACACCTGAGTTAAGAGATACGGATTTCAGAACAGAAGTAAAAGATATAACAAAAATAACAGGAAAAATTATTTTGACAGATGCTGAAATTGTTGTTTCAGGAGGCAGGGGAATGAAAAGTTCTGATAACTGGGGCCCAATAGAAGAATTAGCTGAGCTTTTAGGAGCTGCAACTGCCTGTTCAAGACCTGTATCAGACGAAGGCTGGAGACCACATGAAGAACATACAGGGCAAACAGGGAAAATCATTGCCCCGAATCTTTATATAGCCTGTGGTATCTCCGGTGCCATACAGCATCTCGCTGGCGTAAGTTCATCAAAATATTTAGTTGCTATTAATAAAGATAATGAAGCACCTATTTTTGAAACTGCTGATTATGGTATTATAGGTGATGTGCAAAAAGTTCTGCCGGATATGATAGAGGCTGTGAAAGAGCTTAAAGCAGAAGGGTAGTAATACGAATAGATTTATTTGTGATAAGGGTTACCAACTTTACAAAAATCGCAACCTTTTTTTAACTCGTCCGTTCGCTACAAGCTATCATAACTGATTTACTCTATAATCCCAGCGAACTAACGAATCAATCCTTTTATCTGATGCTTGGGAAATAGCATTAAATTTTCAATTTTATTTTATTTTATTTTATTACCAAGAAAAACAGAAATTTAATTTCTAAATTTCATGGTAAATGATACTTAAAAGACTAATACAAAAAAAATTAAACGAATTATCAGAATTAAATTAACAATTAAAATTAATAATATATTCTATTCCCCACATTCAATTTGTTATTTATTATTTCATCCAAACGACATTTGAAAACAACTGTTGTTTCATCATTTTTAATAATCGCTTTTTTATTTGATGCTTTTTTCACTTTATCAGGAAAATGATAAATTGTCTTATATGTAACCAATTCAAATAATTCTTTGTCAATATTTTGATTTTTTTGCTTACGAATATACATTCTTAAAGCAGGACCAAAATTGGCTTTTTTAAGTTTTTTTTTATTTATCTTAATATATGAAGGCTTGTAAAAATGCTTATTATTATTAAAAAGCTCATATAAAGCATTATTTAGCTCCTTAGTATTTTCAAAATCAAAGCTCAATGAAAATAATTCATTTTTTTTATCCTTAAAATAATTAACATTGGAAATACCTTCTTTATTTTTCAAAATTTTAGCTGATGATGCAAATTGCTTATTTATTTCATCAGGTAATGAAATATCAAAATAATTTTTTGACGTATTAATCAAAAAACCGATTTTTTTTAAATTAATCTTGAAATTTAATTTTCCCGACTGGTCAGAATTTACAATTATTTCTTCTGTAATTTCAATACAACTGCTTAAAAACAGACTGGAGATAAATAATAAAAACAGAAATATCTTTTTCACCCTAGTATTTTTTTTATTTCATTGATAGTAACTATTCAGTGCCTAAAGTTTGGTTTTTATAAAGTGCCTAAAATACTTAGAGTGCCTAAAGTACTTAAAGTTTTAATTTCTTACCAATTGAAGTAAAAATAGCAAGAATTACATTTGCTTCTGATAACTTAATAATACTAATTGCGAATTTCTTAGTCCTGCTTTCTCATTACCGACTAAATTCCTTATTATCCATCTTTATAACTTTAGGCACTCGTAGCTTTTTTACTGAGCGAAGTCGAAGTATAGTTCACTTTAAGTACTGATTAGTTACCATTGATATATTGAGTGAAACGTTCAATAAAATATTTTCGTATTTTTTATAAGAAAAATGTAACTAATCTGTATTAAATTAACAACAGGATGTTAATTTATTTTGGAAAGATGTCTAATGTAATACAAGCACTTTGTTTAACTTTTGACATCTCCATTATTTTCGGGTCATCATGGTAAACAGTTACCGTTTTTCATTTCAGACGAACTAAGCAATCCTTTTGTCCCTGCCCATTTCATTAATTATTTTTTGCTATTTTCCTTAAATTCTGACGGGCTAATGCCATCTTATTAAACACACTTGCATCAGAATAATTCAAAGGAAAAATTTTTTTTACATAGTGATTAGTTTTTTTTATTAATTTTAGACGCTAAATGATGAATAGGTTTTAGAAAGCATTTTATATAAAAAAAAGCATTTCATTAACGTACTTGTAATAAATTGTCAGACGAACCAATAAAGTATGTTTTATTAGTCCTTTGAATATTCATATAAATTGATAAGAGAAAATTATTCAAAATATGAAAATTAGTAATTTTTTTATAATTAAAGTTTACAAGATCAAAGAAGTATTAATCCTTTTTTTCCTGATATTGCAAATATTTAGTATTTCTTTATCACAAACTTCCATTGGTGATTTGCATTATGTTTCCGCTAAATTTCAATCTCCTTTTTCTGTCTATGCTGTGGACATGGACAATGATGGGGATAATGATATTATTTCTGGATCATCAACCGATACTATTGCATGGTATAGAAATGATGGGAGTGGGTTGTTTACCCCAGCTATAAATATTTCAACGGAATTAGATAATATTCGATGTGTTTTTGGATGCGACTTAGATATGGATGGAGACATTGATGTTCTTTCAGCCTCTAAAAATGATAATACCATTGCCTGGTTTGAAAATGATGGAGATGAAAATTTTGGACTTCCAATTATCATTGCAAACAATGCAAGTGCCGCAAGATTTGTAGGTGGTTATGATATGGATAATGACAATGATATTGATATAGTAGCCAGCTATTATGCTAAGATTGTTTGGTATGAGAATGATGGAAATTGTAATTTCAGTTCCCAACAAATAATCTCAAATTCTTATAGCTACCGGTTGTGTGTATCAGATATTAATGGCGATGCATACAATGATATATTCACATATAATATTAACGGGGAAAGTTTGATCTGGTATAAAAACAATGGTAATAAAACATTTTCCGAAAAAACAATCTCTCTTCCTGCCAGTCATGAAAATTGTTATGATATATACGTATCAGATGTAAATGGTAATGGCCAAATGGATTTAATTGCAAGTTTTAAAGTTGATAATTATTATGGGGAAATCGCGTGGTTCCAGAATGAAGGAAATGATAATTTGACTTACAAAGACAGGATAACCATTAAATATGGAGAATTTGAGAGGATTACAGCATGTGATTTTGACGATGATGGAGATGCAGATGTGTTTTCTACAAGGTCACATGATAGAAAATTATATTGGTATAGAAATGATGATCTTTCTTTTCATTCCGAAACAATTACTTCCAATCTATCCGAATATATTGATATTCTAAATATTGATATAGATATGGACGATGATATTGATATTGTGGTTTCTTCAAGTTATGGACATAAAATAGTCTGGATTGAAAATTTATCAATGGAGATATTGTCACAACCTGAATGCAAAATAATTTGCCCCTATGAAAACACGTCTTTTTCAATTAAATATAAAGATGCAACTTTTTATAAGTGGCAAGTAAAAAAGAATGACGAATCATATTTTTGCAATATTGAAGATAATGAAACTTATCATGGCGCATACACTCAAGAACTAATTATTTTACAACCTGATCTATTAATGAATGGATTTCAGTATCGGTGTTATGGAACAAATGGAAGTACACCTCTTTTTTCAGATACCGTAACGCTTTCTATGTATGATGATAATGAGCCACCTGTGCTTGTTGTTAAGAATACTAATCTTTATTTAAGTGAATCTATCCAAACAGAATTAAATATCAATGATGTCATTGATTCTTTATATGATAATTGCTCCTATGTGGAAACAATTCTATCAAGATATATTTTTGATTGTTCCGACATAGGTGAAAACCAAATAGAAATTACTGCAATTGATGGTTCAGGAAATATTGTTATAAAAACGGCAATGGTCAATGTAATAGATACGGTTTCCCCCATTATTCAAGGATTTACAGATGTCGTTGAATTTTTTACAGCAAATTCTTTATATATCATAGAAACTGATACTTGTGATCCAGTTCTTTATTATGATAATTGCTATTTAGCATCAATGTCAAATAATTTCTCAAATACTGAAAGCCTTAAACATATTGAATTCCCAATTGGAAAAACTACGGTCTCATGGACCGCAACAGATAATTCTGGAAATACTGCTAACTATTTATGTGACATTATTGTTAAAAATACAAACGACTATTTAGTGTCCGTCTATTAACTATAAATTGTTAATAACAAATGCGTTTGGAGGTGTAAAAGTAAAAACA
>JAIOSH010000248.1 GCA_021107685.1 Bacteroidales bacterium
CCATCGAATATAAGAGTCCAACTAATCCCATTATCATCAGAATAATATAGATTTTTGGATGCTGCAAAAACATTATCTGATTTATCGACATAGATCGGACCTATAACATCATTATTCAAATAAAGTGAGGTATCCCAAGTAAGGCCATTATTTAGTTTACGAAGAACGCCCCCCCCTGATAAAAATGCAATGCCAATAAACATATCTTCATTTGAATTTATACCAATAGAATAAATGTTTATGTCAGAAGGAGTATTAAGTATTTCCCAGTAATCCTGGCTATTTACTATGTTTGAATTTAGTAATAAAACTGTGAAAATTATTATTAACTTTTTCATAAATTTCTTTTTTGCTTAGTCCGTTGGTCAAATTTAGCTCTTTTGGTTTTTCCTCCAATTTTAAATTAGTATTTAATGATTTTAACCACAGCGTAATTTTCATTACCGACAATCAGTCTAACTATGTAAACTCCGGGCCGGCATTCTGTATTATCATAACTCTGCCCATTCCATAATATATTAGCTACACTGTTGTTTTCATGTATTTTTTGTTCGTAAATTAAATGACCTTGCAAATTATATATGTTTAATAAAATCTCCCTGTAATTTGAATTATTTATTTCAAATACCACGTACTTAGAAAAAGGATTGGGACGGGCTGAAATTTTGAGTTTGGGAATTAAGGTTTCAGTTGTTGTAACGAGATTGGAATCTACAAAATGACCTGTGCCATCATTCCACAAAAGTCGTGTGTGGCTTCTAGTGGGGTTCATATATCCGGTTACGAGTAACTCCGGCATCCCATCACTGTTCAGGTCACCAGCGTATAAATGTTCATTATAATTCTTATTTTCCCCAATATAAATTTTGTCCATAAGTTCAAACCCCCAGTTTTGTGTATTACGAAAAATATAAATTGAATCTCTTTTCGCTCCACTACCTCCTGAAATGCAGGCAATATCAGGATAATTATCTCCGTCTAAATCAGAAACAATATCTACTCGTGTACCAGTCTTTTTATTTGTTATTCCTTTATTAACAAAGTTCTCATTGCTCAGGTTTTCGTAGATTAAGAATTTTCCATAATTTAAAATTGATGGTTTATTAAACAATATATCATTATCACCATCAATATCTATGTCAATAATGGTATTATAAATCCATAATTCACTGTGGTCGAATAAAGTATCAAGTGCAAATCCCGTATCATGGTTATAAGCAATATAATTGCCTGGCTGCATATTAGAAGAAGATACTAATATATCAAGTCTATTGTCATTGTTTAAGAAATCAATATTAAGAAATTCCGTATATTCAGATTGATGTATAAAATCATCAGTAAATGTACCGTCTCCGTTGTTATATATTATGCCCCAGCCATAAGGCGATAAAAATGCATAATACAGAATATCAGGATATCCATTGTTATCCATATCTTTGACTTCTTCAACTCGTATGTGCTCATGATTACGAGGAATAACAGTATAGTTCTCATCAAAACCACCTGTGCTATCGTTTGAATAATAGATTATTCCATCCGGGCATCCGGTAATTATATCAGGGTAATCATCATTATTTACTATACATAAAAATATATAGGTTGCTGTTGGATAAGGCAGGTCTATCCTCTCTAAATTTCCATATCCGGTATTATGTAAAATTACGATTGTATCACTTGAAGGACAACTTATGAAAATATCATTATCCCCATCAAGGTCATAATCAGAAAAAACTGCGCCATAAGGCATATAAGGTAGATTAAATATTTGAGCATTACTAAATAAAAATGTAAGTAGTATTAGAAACAATAAAGAAACTAATCTAATCAAGGACAAAGTAGCCATTATTATAGTCTTAAAGAAATTCATTTTCAATGAATTTGATTTGAACAATAAAATTAATAAAAAAATGGTTGCCAAATTAAATCCATATTAACTTTTTTTTGTTTTGGACTAAATTTAACTGCTTAAAATATACAGATACGAAACGAATTTACAAATTTTTACAAAGCAGTGATGTATAATTAAAATATTTTTGAAAAATGAAAGTAACAAGCAACTATTTCAACATTTTTTATGTCTTTTAATAAACCTATAAATTTTAAAAAAATGAAAAAGAAAATATTATTTATCAGTATTCCATCATTAGCTTTTTTAATTATAATAAGTTTATTTCTTAATATAAGCACAGAACAAAGAGAAAGAGAAAAATTTGAAAAATTTATCAGTGAAGAATATAAAAAAATACCAAACTTATCAAAAGAAGAATTAAAGCAGATTCAAAAACCTGACCGTCCTGATATTGCAGCCATGCAAAATTATTTTATGACAATAGACCCTGAATTAAAAAGGGTTCCAACAGAAAGACTTAAGGAAGCATTTAAACAAACCAGGAATTTATGGCAAAAAAGAAATTTAAAAGCAGGTATTAATGCTTTGGAATGGAATGAAGTTTCATCTAATATGGGTGGAAGAACAAGGGCGGTAATGTGGGACCCAAACGATGCACAGGGAAAAAAAGTCTGGGCAGGCGGTGTTACAGGTGGCTTATGGTATAACAATAATATTACAAGTACTAACAGCAGTTGGACTCCTGTAAATGATTTTTGGGATAATATTACTATAAGTTGTATTACTTATGATCCGAACGATACTCAAACTTTTTATGTGGGAACAGGAGAAGCACAAACTTCTGTTATAATCTACAGGGAATCATCAGGAGTAGGAATTGGTATCTGGAAAACTACTGACGGTGGCAATACATGGGATTTATTACCCTCTACTGAAGATTTTAAATACATTACTGATATTGAAGTAAGAGATGAAAATGGAAATAGTATTGTTTATGCCGGAGTAGTTTCAGGAGAATATCATGGAACTCAACATCAAAGCCAGCCTTCTGACGGATTATACAGATCAACTAATGACGGGCAAAGCTGGGAGCAGGTTTTACCAAACATAACAGGTCAAACCGAAACTTATGCAGTTGCTGATATTGAAATTGGAGCAGGTGGAAGAATTTTTATCGGCTCAATGCGAAACCTAAATGATCACGGCGGAGCAACAATTTTATATTCTGATAACGGAACTATTGGCTCATGGACTATATATGATGATTATGTTTCAATCATTCAAAATGATCCTACCTATTATGTTCCGGGAAGGGTAATTATTGCAAGTGCTCCTTCGGACGAAAATATAGTTTATGCTTTGATTGGTGCCGGATATATAAATGGTAGTACAGGTTTTACCTATTCCAAAGGTTGTCATATAATACGTTCTGACAATAAAGGAGCGACCTGGACTGCTAAAAGTATTCCTGATAATGATCCGGGCTGGGCATCTTTAGCATGGCATGCTTTTACAGCCGGAGTTGACCCAAATGACCCGAATAGTCTTTTTATCGGCGGACTTGATGTTTATAAATCAACAAATGGCGGAAATTCATGGAGTCATTTATCAGACTGGGCTTTAATGTATTACGGAGGCGGAGATGATTATGTTCATGCCGACCAACATGCTCAGATATTTAAAAACGGTTCTTCCGATGAAGTATTGTTCGGTAGTGATGGCGGTATTTTTTATACTTCTAATGGTAGTTCTTATGACCCTGTATTTGAAGAAAAAAATAAAAATTTAAGCACACTGCAATTTTACACTTGTGATATTTATCCTGTTGCTGCTACAAATTATTTTGTCGGTGGTCTTCAGGATAATGGAACTCTTTTATATCAAGGCTCTCCTTTAGATATTAATGATATGATAGATGGTGGAGACGGTTCGTATTGCTTCTTTGACGAGGATGAACCCTTAATTATGATAACTTCTACTTATTATAATAATTATACGATTTTTTATAATTGGAATTATCAGACAAGCATGTATGAAAATTGCGGAGTATTTATCAATCCTGCAGATTATGACAGTGAAATGAATACATTATATGCTAATGCAGTTACATTTAGCGGGGGTTATATGAATAAAATATTAAGAATATCAAATATTCCGAATTATCCAAATAGTCAATTTGTGAATTTAAATACAGGCTTAAATGTTTATTTTTCACATATTAAGGTTTCTACTTATGCTCCGGTTGGTACATCTACATTATTCGTAGGTTCGCAAACAGGAAAATTATTTAAGGTGGAAAATGCCCATGCAACACCCCAGGTTACTGAAATCGGCAGCAATAACTTTCCTCCTGCATATATTTCCTGTGTTGCAATCGGAGGTTCTGAAGATACTATATTAGTTACTTTTTCAAACTATGGCGTTCCTTCTGTGTGGCAAACTTATGACGGTGGCAATTCATGGGACATGAAAGAAGGAAATTTACCCGATATGCCTGTAAGATGGGCTGTATATCATCCTCAAAATTCATTACAGGCTTTACTCGCTACTGAAATAGGTGTTTGGTCAACAAATGATCTTAGTGAGAATGATGTTGTATGGGAACCGGATATCAATGGATTTGCAAATGTCAGGGTTGATATGTTGCAGCTTAGAGAAGCAGATAATACAGTACTTGCTGCAACACACGGAAGAGGATTTTTCTATGCAACTTACGATTATAACCCTGCTATTCCAAATGCCGACTTTATTGCTGATAATACCTCAATTATGCAAGGTCAGGGTGTTAATTTTACTGATCTTTCTACAGGAGGCCCAAGCTCATGGGAGTGGACTTTTGAAGGAGGTACACCTGCTACATCTAATGAACAAAATCCTCAAAACATAATTTATAATATTCCCGGTGATTTTTCAGTAACATTAACCGCTACCAATGCTGCAGGTTCAAACACAGAAATAAAAACAGATTATATTCATGTATCAGGCGTTGGTATTAATGAAAATATCGTAAATAATAATAAAATTCAAATTTATCCTAATCCGAATAATGGTAAATTTATTGTTTCTTCAGATGTCTTATTTGTAAAAGATGTTGTTATTAAAATTACCGGTATTAATGGAAGACTTATTTATTCTGATACAAAAATCAATTATTCAGGTAAGTATTTTGATAAAATTGACATCTCCAAATATCCTAAAGGTATTTATTTTATAAAAATTATTAATGAAGGAAAAACCTATTCAGGAAAAATTATTTATAATCAATAAATTTTTCGTAACTATTCAGTTTATTAATCAATTCCTATTCCCTGGTTTTAAGGATAGATTTTGAATATGGTATAGGGGTACTAATACCTATATTTCCCTATTTCCTATATTTCTAATTCAGAATAGTAAAATATGTTTATAGAGGGAAACATAAAAACTACGGTTTGATATGGAATTTAGTTGCTGGATTAGTCAATTTTAAAGTGGCTACAAAACATTTTAATTTCTCATATTAATTTGAAAGATGTCTAATATTTTTTTGAAGGTGAAATTTTGTTATTTTTGCATTTCCAATTACAAACACAAAAATGTAGCTATTAAATTCAAAAAGAAAATTATAATCCATATGTATTTAAATATTAATAATCCAATACTGATTTTTTCACTATTTCTTATTCTTTGTTTTTCCTGCAAAAAGGAAGACAAAATTGATCCAAATAATAACAAACCAATTGAACTACCCACCATTAACTGGAAAGCAGGGGAAGATATTGTAATTGAAGAGAATTTATATATTGATAGCGTTAGGTTTATAATAGAACATGGTGTTAATATTTATATTAAAAGCGGATGCAGTATTATTTTTGGCAATGATTATCCGGTTGAATTAACAGCAAAAGGTTCACTTGAAAAGCCGATTAATTTTGTAACCTATAATCCTGATGGTAACCCCGAAAATAGTTTCTGGGGTAGCATTATTCTTCACAGTTTGTATGATACTTTTGATAACCCAACATTTGAATACTGTAATTTCATTAAAGGCGGAGGTGAAGGAAGCGAAGCGGTTATTATAAATAATTCAAGATCGGTTAGCATTAAAAATTGTTTAATAGACTATTCCATGAATTATGGTATTTTGGCAAATCATAATGGTGAGTTTAAAGAATTCTCAGGTAACACCATTAAACACACATTAAATCACCCCATTTCAATTACCTCTTACTTTGCTCATACAATTGGAAAAAACAATAATATTATTGTTGATTCATTAAATCATGGGATATATTTGAGCACTGAAAGTATAAATGGGAGTAGTGATTCAATAATTTGGCATGCCCAAACAGTTCCCTTTATTATTCCACATTCTTTTTCTGCCGATGGTCAATCTAATAATATTTTAAATTTCAAAATTGAAGAAGGCTCTACTATTGCCCTCGGTAAAAATGCATCATTTGGATTGGGAAATAACATTCAATTCATGGCTATTGGTCAAGCAGAAAAACCAATTTTATTTACTTCCCTTGTTTTGGAACCGCAGCCTGGCGACTGGAACAATATCAGATTTAGCAACGGCTGCATTGCAGTACTCAATAATTGTATATTTGAGTATGGAGGTAAATACGAATCATCAATGGCAGACAATGGAATGGTTCGGCTTTACAGTGCAACCAATATTTCAATGGAGAAATGTGTTTTTCAGCATTCTGAGAGCTCAGCAATAACACTTCATAAGTCAGCTACAAATTTACCATATCCCAGCTTTGCTAATTTTTCGAACAACCGCTTCATTAGTTTAATGAGTTATGCAATTTCATTGTATCCTCAAGCCATCTCTTCAATTGATAAATCGAATATTTTCAATAATCATGAAATATATGTTAAAGGCAGTACCATAAGCGAAGGACATATACTTTGGAAAAATTTTGGAACAGATTATTTCTCAAGTTCCTATATTAACATAAATGGAGAATCTGAAGCAATAGTTGAAATAGAACCAGGAGTTAGAATTAAATGGAATGGTGGAGGATTTAAAGTTGGGACTGCTTCACAGTGGGGCGGGAAATTAATTGCTGTTGGAACAGATGAAAATCCCATAATTTTTACTTCTTCAAAAGAAGAACCTTCCTGGGGAGATTGGGGTGGAATATTGTTTTATACAAATTCTTTTCCAGGAAACATCCTTGATCACTGTCAAATATTATATGCCGGTGAATATTCCTTAAACAGTTGGCAGGCCAGTATCCATATTTGCTGTAACGACACCAATGTTACTATAATAAATAGTACAATTGCCCACTCCAGTCATTGGGGAATGTGTATAATGGGCTCAGCAGAACCTATTATCGAAAACAATTTATTCTATGACAATTTAGAAGGAGATATAATAACTATTGGTAATTAATGAAATTTTTTACTCTGTCTTAATTATTTTAAACTCTTTGGTTTGAATGCCATTGTCAACCTGAAGTATATAAGTTCCTTTCTCCAAATGTCTTGATTTTAATGTAAATTTTACATTCTTAATATTTTCAATTTGAGTAACCAACTTTCCTTCAATATTAAATATTATTAATTTGTATTCTCCAAGGAGTTCTTGCCTTATAGTTATGTCATCTTTAAAAGGATTGGGATAAACTAAATAGTGTCTGTCCATAATATCCGATTTTTTATAGGTCGTCCCTATGGGACTTTTGTAACTCCCTCATTATCACCCCCGACTACCGTCAGGGGTTACAAATAGTTCGTCGCTATGCGACTTTATGGACG
>JAIOSH010000202.1 GCA_021107685.1 Bacteroidales bacterium
ATTTAAAATCTATGAAAAAACTTAGTTATTTATTAGGATTACTGCTTATTGCAGGTATGATTTTCAGTTCATGTAAAAAAGATGAAGATGATAATGACCCAATTGACCTTACACCTACAATTAATTTAAAAGGTGATGCCGGTTATACATCCGGCGATGTAACCATAAATGAAGGAGATACAATTTTAGTAGGTATTATTGCATTATCAAATACAAATTCAGGAAAAAAGCTTACTAATTTTAAATTAACACTTACTTCTAACAATGTTCCGCAAGTGCTTATTGATTCAACTTTAAACGGTACTACTTTCGATGTTAATTACAAGATAGGTTTTCCTGATGCCAGTGTAGTTCGGTTATCTGCAAAAATTACAGATAAAGATGGACAATCAAAAGAAATTTCTTTTAACATTACAATAGAAGAAGTGGCAACTCCTTTGGATGCTGCTGCTGATTTTACATGGCAAAGGATTGGTGCTAATCCTGGTACCGGCTTAGATATGTTTGGATTAAAATGGACATGGAATGGAAAAGCAGTTAATGCTAAAATTGAAAAAGACGGTGCAGATAAGTTAGTACAACTGTCTTCAGCAGAATGGAATTCAATTGAGACAAAAGAAGATTTAGCTGCTGCAGTTGAAGCTGCTGCTGATATTAGTATTTACGAAGGTGTTTCAGCAGAAGCAAGTGCAACTTATGATGATGTGTTGGCAACCAAATACAATGGTGAATATTTTATCATTCATGTTGAGAATGCTACTGTTGAAACCGGCACAGGTGGTACAACAATAACAATAACCGGAGAGTATAAAAAATAACAAATGACAAGCACCATCCCGAGTACTCGGGACAATGACCAAAACAGTTTCGGTCATTTGATAATTGATATTTGGAATTTATTTGTGATTTGTAATTTGTGATTTGGTGCTTCATTTTATGTAAATCTTTGACTTTAAAGACTGACACTAATTAAACGAGGTGCTTAGGCACCTCGTTTTTTATATATTTTCAAAATCAACTCCATCTTTTCAGAAATATCCAATTCACCGTCAATCCAGTTAATTTCAAAACCATTCTTTTCCATTCTCCTGAACCAGGTCATTTGTCGCTTGGCAAATTGATGTATTGCAATGTTTAATAATCTAAACATCTCATTATACGACAATTCTCCTAAAATATATTGTGTAATAAATTTATATTCCAATCCATAAAACTTTAATTGTTCCGAAGTAATTCCCTTGTTCAACAAATTCTCTACTTCCATTATCATACCTTTTTCTAATCTTGTTTTTAACCTTTCTGTTATCCTTGCCCGTATTATATTCCTTTCGAAATGAATACCAAAAATTACAGTTTTTATTTCAGGGAATTCTCTTTCAGATTCAGGATGCCCGGCATAATACTGTTGTATTTCAATAGCTCTGATAAGCCTGTTTCTATCTTTAATATCCGTAATATTATGCAATGAACGAGAGGAACTAAGCATTCTTATAAGATATTGTTCATTCTTATTTTCCAAATCCTGTCTTAAGGATTTATTTTCAGGAACATAAAATATCTTATATCCTTTTAATATTGCCTCAATATACATTCCTGTACCTCCACACAGAACTGGAAGTTTTTTCTTTGCAATAATATTTTTATAAGCTCTTAAAAAATCCCGCTGATACTCATAAACATTATACTCATAACCTGGCTCAACTATGTCAATCAAATGATAAGGAATTATTTTTTTATTTACAATATAATCATCAAGGTCCTTACCTGTGCCAATATCCATACCTTTATAAACCTGCCTTGAATCTGCACTTATTATTTCGCCGTTTAATTTATCAGCAATATGAGCAGACAGAGCAGTTTTTCCTGTAGCTGTTGGTCCAAGTATTGTAATCATTATTTTGATTGATATTCTGTTTCTTTATCCATTAAAAAATTTCTAATCTCATCTAATTCCTCAATTTTGGAATTTTGGAAAGAAAAACTATCAAAATTAACATTTAAATTTTTTATTTGCTTTCCATAAAATTTTATAAGAAACTTAATAAGACATTCTTCATCTGAATAATTAATCCTTTTTTGTCTTGATTTTAAATATTGTAATATTCGCAATCCGTCAATTTTATGATGTGCAGCTTTAACAAACTGCTCCGTGGTTTTAAAATTTTTCCTAAGCGGTTGCCACAGTTCTTTTTGCTTAAATTGTGATTTTAAAAAATCGCTCATAGGAGTTTCAACATCCTTAAAAAATAAATCAGGAAAAAGCTTATACGTTTTTTTTATATCATCAAAAAGACTATAATGATAAATTGGATAACTTGTCCAATCCCCTGCCCTACCCTTTATCATAGCTGGTCCTGTGCCAAAAAACACCCTGTCGGAAAAACGTGCTGCCGGAAAAACTTTTTCTGTGTTACAACATATTATCTCACCAAATTTTCTTAATTTCTGTAAAAAATAAAAATCTTCACCGCTCTTATGTGGGGTTATACCACCGACAGCCCTGTAAGACCAAACAGGCAAAACAATTGCCGAGCCTAATGCTGAAAAACTATACGGACTTTTAATCCGCCATAAATTTACAGAATAATGACGCATATAAATTTCGTAATGCAAAATTGCTCTGTTGGTTTCCTCATCTTGTTCCAATTTATGATAATAAGGAACAGATATTGCAACTGCTTTTGGATTGTCTTTAATATTTTCAATTATAGAAGAAAAATAATTCTCTGAAAAAGTCGTATCAGCATCAAGACTAACAATAATGTCATTTTCGTTGGCTTTGTCATTTATGGCATCCATAAGTGTTTTACGTGCCCAGCCAACACCATAATGCTTATGATTCCAGCCCTTACCTATACTGCTTTTGTCAATAATTGTAACAGGTAATTTTTTTATTTTTTGAAGATAAGAAATTGTTTCCTGATTATTTTTATAAATAGCTGATTTTTCTTCATCATTCCACCATTTATCCGGCTGATTGATACATATAAATAATTCAAAATCACGATAATTTTGTTTCTCAACTGAAGCTATAAATTTAGGTAAAAAATCAAGTTCATTTAATACCGGTAAAGCAATATATATTTTTGGAGAGGGTTCTAACACCATTTTATTATTTTATTTCCAATTTTTTAAACGACCTGTTTTTAATAAGTGACCGGATAGGCTTCATAATTCTCTCAAACAATCTTATGTCTTCTGTTATGATTTTTTTTAGACGCAGATAACACTGATTTTTTATGATTTGATTAAGTTTAATCATTTCTTTTAAGTTTCTGTAAATATTCTTTTGTTAATACTCTTCGTTTAAACTCAGGTTTAGGCCCGAAATTCAATAAAAGCCCTACTTCTATTTCTGTGGCTTTCAAATAATTTACCAAAACTGTTTCATGTATAGGCGCTAATGTTTCTATAGCCTTTAGTTCAACAATCACTGATTTTTCAACAAGGATATCGGCACAATAATCACCTACTTGACTATCATCGTAAAATACTGTAATCGGCAACTGATTTGAACAGTTTAAACCGAGTTTTCTTAATTCAATAAGCATAGCGTTCTCGTAAACCTTTTCAAGAAATCCGTATCCCAGTATGTTGTAAACATTATAAAATGCTTTAATTATTAAACCGGTTATGTTGGTATGTTTGTAATTTTCTTTCATGTTTTTTTTGATGCGAATTTACGCATATTTTATTAGACACAGATAACGCGGATTTTCTATAATTTTTTTAGACGCGGATTTATTATGATCCTTATCAGCGTTTTTCCGCGGTGATCTGCATCAGTAAATTTTTGACGCTGATTAACGCTGATTTATTATGATTTTTTTCAGCATTTTTCAGCGTAAATCAGTGTCGTAATTATATTACAGTTTGAGTTTATTTAAACTTGAAAAAAACTCAATGCAATATTTCAGCCTGAAAATAAGTGTAATATTAATAATATTTAGCCGTTATTTTAAAAATTAATTTCTAATTTATACATTTCGATTATCTTTGCCCAAAAAAAATAATATTATCATAATAAAATGAATAAAAATACTATTACCGGACTAATTCTGATATTTATAATACTTATTGTGTATAGTCTTTGGATGACACCTTCCAAAGAAGAACAGCAAGCATTAAAAAGACAACAGGATTCAATGTTAGTTGTAAGGCAAGTAAAGCAAAGGATTGCCGATTCTATTGCACTAGTACAGGAAAAAGCAAATAAAGAATTACAAGCAGATTCTTTAATTATTGCTACTATTACGGATGAACAAGAAAAAACCGATAAATCATCAGAAATATCAAAATATAAAGATAAGCTTGGTGATTTTGCAAATTCTGCTATTGGTAAAGAAAAATTTTATACTCTTGAAAACGATCTGCTCAAACTGACAATATCTTCTCATGGAGGTAAAATAGCTTCTGTGCAATTAAAAGATTACCAAACTTATGATTCACTCCCATTAATATTATTTACCCCAGATGATACTAAATTCGGTTTTTCTTTCTTTGCTAATAACAGGGTAATTAGTACTAATGAGCTTTTTTTTCAAGCCTTTTTGGAAAATCCTGCATATAAAGGAAAAGAATCAATAATAATTAGCGGTACGGATTCTTTAATTTTTGCAATGCGGCTTTATACAGATGCATTAGACACTTCTTTTAATAAAAATAAATATATTGAATTTCAATATATACTAAGAGGTGATAATTATATGATAGGATACAATATCAACTTTGTTGGTTTGCAAGACATTATTGATCCTGGCACAAATTTCCTTGATATTGAATGGAGTACAAATCTTCGTACGCAGGAAAAAAGTATTGACAGATTTAATGGACCTACAATTTATTATAAATATTACAAGGAGGATGTTGATTATCTTTCAGAAACCAAAGACGATGAAGAATCATTAAAAACAAAGGTTAAATGGATATCATATAAACAACATTTTTTCTCTTCAACATTAATTGCTAATAGCTATTTTTTAAATGCAGATATCAAAACACTTACAGAATCAGATACACACTCCCGGTATCTTAAATCTATGACTTCATTAATCGGAGTTCCTTTTTCATTAACTGATAATCAAAGTATCGGGTTATCGTTTTATTTTGGGCCTAATAAATTTAAAACTCTTAGGAAATATGATCTTGCTTTAGAACGTCAAATACCAATAGGCTGGAGTTTTTTCCTTATGGCTTGGATAAACAGATATGCAGTGATTCCTGTATTTGATTTCCTTGGCACCTTTGGCTGGAATTACGGTATTATTATTTTAGTGCTTACAATACTTTTAAAAACCGTCTTATTTCCTATTGCATATAAAACGTATAAGTCATCTGCTAAAATGCGTGTGTTAAAGCCTGAAATTGATGAATTAGCCAAAAAATTTCCAAAAAAGGAAGATGCTATGAAAAAGCAGCAAGCCACTATGTCTTTGTATAAAAAAGCAGGTGTAAATCCTATGGCAGGCTGTGTGCCAATGTTGCTGCAAATGCCGATCCTTTTTGCAATGTTCCGGTTCTTCCCTTCATCAATTGAACTAAGACAGCAACCTTTTCTTTGGGCTCATGATTTATCAAGTTATGATTCAATTTATAATTTACCTTTTGACATCCCTTTTTATGGCGACCATGTCAGCTTATTTACATTACTAATGACAGTTTCAACAATATTATATACGAAAGTCAATAACGAATTAATGGGATCGACCAGCACACAGATGCCAGGAATGAAAATGATGATGTATATAATGCCTGTTATGTTCCTTGGGATTTTTAATAATTATGCTTCAGGATTAAGTTATTATTACCTTTTGGCTAATTTAATAACATTTGCCCAAATGTTCCTGATAAGAAAAACTATTGATGAGAAAAAAATTCTTAAACAGATACAGGAATACAAAAAAAAGCCTGCTAAAAAAACATCAGGATTTCAGAAACGCCTTGAAGAAATGTCAAAAAAAAGAGGCTATAAACCTTCTTCTAAAAAGAGATAGACCTTATAAGTACTACTACTATTTTAGTGGAAATGCGTTAATGTGTTAATGATTAAATGCGTAAATGATTAAATCATTCTATCATTTTATCATTTTATCATTAATCCATTACCCATTATATTCGTAGTAGAACCACTTTATATATATCCAAAAACAGAATATACAAAATATCCTGATACTTCATGTATTAAATTTTCCCATAGAATAAAATTTTCAGCTTTGGGAATAAAAAGATAATAAATATCAAACCTTCTTTCTCCTACAATTTTATTAGTACAATATGAAGCCGGTTTTATTCCTTCTTTGTTAAAACATGCCAAAGCACGTCGCATATGCAAGGCAGAAGTTATTAACAAATAATTCGAATCCGGGTAATTTTTTTTCAGGATATAAGAACTTTGTACGGCATTTTCATGAGTGTTTTTTGAGATAGAATCTATAATAATATCATTTTCAGGAATGCCAATTGTTATTAAATATTTTTTTAAAATTACCGATTCAATCATTTCATTAAATACAAGACTACCGGAACCTCCGGAAATAAGAATTTTTTTTATCTTATCAGTCTTATACAATTCTACTGCCTGAAGGATTCTGTCAACATTTTCCCTGAATATAATACGGTCATTCTTTTTGTCAAATGTAACCATACCTCCGCCAAGTACTATTCCTACATTATAATTTTCAGTAAGATATTTGGTGCCGGTAATCGGAAGTTCCCATAAACGTATAAACTCATCAACAATAAAGGAATTAGAAAAGAAAAGAAAAACAATTACAGTAATAATTAAAGTCTTTCTTGATTTTTTCGGATTTTTTAATCCTAAAGACAATCCAAGCAATATTATTATCCATATTATTGGGGTCAATAAAAAGGAAAATATTTTAGAAATCACAAAAAACATTTTAGAAATATTAATTTACTTTCAATATACTACTTCACTCAGCATTAAATATAGCCTTCGTGGGTTGGGCATTATTAAGTTCAATCGTTTCATAATTAGGTTTTAAAACAAATAAGTCTCCTGATACAGTTTCTAATTTATTTATTGTGGCTTCAATGGCATATTTTGATTTATCAATTCCAATCCATTTTCTACCTAATAAATGTGCTGATTTTAAAGTAGTTCCTGAACCGCAAAAACAATCTAAGACTATGCTGTCTTTATTTGAGGATGTTTTAATTATCAAATCTAACAGTCCTTGATTTTTTTCTGTTGGATAGCTTGGATATTGGGGGTCTTTAGATTCCCAAATATCTTGAACTCTTTTCCCTTCTCTTTCGTCAGCATAAATGATTTTTCTTGGGTTGCCTGTTGAAGACCATTCCATTAATCCATCTTTATCCCATTGCTCTAATGTTTCAACATCGGTTCTCCAATGCCTGCCTTTGGGTGGCAAAATACCTTTGAAGGGTTGACTTGACTTACCATTGTATGTTTCTCCCGGTGCGTGAATAGGAACTGTTGTATATCTCCTGCCTATTTTGTCTTTTTTTGGAAATAGTTTTTCAATGTCTTTTTCCGTGTATTTTTCTCTTGGTTCATTCCAAATTGGATTAGAAGATTTTGAATAAAAAAGTATTAAATCTTTTATGTTTCCATAACCAATACGCTTGAAATTTTTAGGGTTACATTTTATTCTTGTTATATCATTTCTGAAATTTTCAATACCAAAAACTTCATCCATCATAACTTTTACGTAATGCCCTATTTTATAGTCTATATGTAGGTATATTGAACCTTTTTCAGAAAGTAATTCCCTTAATAAGATTAATCTTTTACGTAGAAATTCAATAAATTCTGTTCCAATAAGTTTATCTGAATACGCAATGTTTCCATTTTTAGAATTACTTATAGTGGTTGCCCTACCGTCTGTAATTGTAAAATTACCATTTGTAGCAAAAGGGGGGTCAATGTATATTAAATCTATTTTTCCTTTTAAATTTTTATCGTTTAAAAGTAAATTAAGAGCTTCAATATTGTCGCCTTTGATTAAAATATTATTATTCATTTAATATCCTTTAAAGTTGATATAAAAATTCTCGCAAAACCAATGTACTCATTATATTATAATTCTTGTAAATCTCTGTAATAGATTTGTACATTTTATTTTTCCCTTTTATGTATAGAACTCCGTCAAGAATAGCAATTTTGATTGCTTTTACTTTTTTTGTTTCTATTGTGCTAATTGCATCGTTAAATTGTGCATTTTGATGTCCGCCAAAATCAGTTAAAAATTTTGCTTCTCCAATTACATATTTACCATTAAATCTCACAACAAAATCAAGTCCTTTATTATGATTATAATTCAAATGTTCTTTTGCAAAATCCATCATTGCTTTATCACCTGCATCAAGTATTGCATCACTATTGTTTGACATAAATTTATCTAATAAAACAGGTTGTATTCCTAAGGATTTCTTTTTTAACCAATCCTTAAACATTGGACCAATTTGTCTATTTGTTTCTTTTGGTTCACTACATCTTTCATAAATTTTGTCAAGCCCCATTTCGTATAATCTACCACTAATTCGGTTGATTGTTTTAGGGTTTCTTTCTATTGATGATTTGTCTCGTTTAAGATAAGCGATATAACTGTCTTTTATTGGAAATAAATTGAGTTTAAGTAATTCTTTAACTAAAGCTACATTTTTCTTCTTTTTATATGCTTTTTCAACCTCTTTCCAAATTTCTTCATTTATTTCTCTTATTCCTTCTGGTATAGTTGAATATACTTGAAATAAATCATCAAGGTATGACCTTTGATTAGCGTATTCTATACTTAATTTTGTCCAATAATTCATTTTTGTTCATTAAAAATTTTAAAAGTAAAAGTAACATTTTTTTTCTACTTTCTGATATTTTGTTTATTGTTCTCGCCTTGCACACAACACTATCACATATAACATAATGCAACAAAACTGCAAATAAATTAATTTAATAACAACTCTTATAAGAGTCTAATATCCCCCTCCTCTTTTACGCATAAACCATTCTGCTGTTAATAAAACAATAATTGCAAAAAACACCCAATAAATATTGATAAGCTCATTATATCGTTTTTGTGAATACGACACGGTTTTTATATCTTCACGTTCTTTAATCATATTAAAAAGTTTATCAAGATGTTGCGGATATATCATTTTGCCATTATGCTTTTCTGCTAATTTATATAACAAATTGTGATCGGCAATGGTATTTATAGTTTCAATATTCAGGGCTGATACTGTGAACTCACCTTTATCCTGCAATATCTTATCTCCTGTTTTAACCCTGGCAATATATTTATAATTATCAACAGGAAAACTTCCGGCATTGAGATAATATGCACTTGCTGTTTTATTGAATGTAAAAGGAAATCTTTTATTATCACTATTTATAATTGTAAAATTAATTTCAGGTTCATTTATCAATTCATAACTCTCATTATAAACTTCTGCATCAAATTCAACAAGCTCATTTTCAACAAAATTATTTTTACTAAATATCCTGAAAAAACTTTTATCAAGCTTTACTGATAAATACTGAATCGTTTTACTTATAATCTCATTAAAAGCATTATGATTATTTTCCTTTGCAAAATTTGTTAATCGCCATTTCCAAATACCTTCTCCAACGATAACACCAATTTTCGTATCTAAATTTTGATTAAATAAAATTAAGGGGTCTTTTGTTTTAATACTTCCAATTTTTTGATTAAAAAGAATATTAACCGAATTTAACATCTTATAATTACCAAAAGGACTTATTAAAGGTGGAAAATAGCTGATAATTTTTTTGGTTTTATCACTTATTGTAAATAATGTAAAATCATTATTAAGTACAGGTAATGCTTCATTATAGCTATTTCTTTTTGCAATTATGGATATTCCTGTTTTTAAATTGTTAAACAGAGATATATTGGTTTGAGAACCGACTATATATAATACGGGTATATCTGAATTTTTAAGCTCCTGAATTAAATTGACAGAAGGATGTTCAAAAGAAGGCAACTGATGTAAAATAACCAAATTATATTGTGAAATAGGTTTATTAAATTTGTCAATAATAAAATCCTCTACTTCATAATTATAATTGCTTTCTAATGCTTGTTTTAAAGCAGTTATATCAGGATGGGGCGAATTAGCTAAAATTAATATTTTTTGTCTGACGTCAAGTATGTCTATAAAAATATCCTGTATATTATTTGAAATACTTATTTCATGTTCAACAGGTGATAAATTAATTCTGTAGCGTTGCAAACCTGTTTCTTTTGCTTCTATCTGAAGACGTATTGTCTCAAAATAATGGTTATTTGTAAAATTAATATTTTTAGAAAATAGTACCTCTCTGCCTTTCGAAACTACTAAGCTGCTGTTAAGACCTTTGCATTTATTAGCATTTACTATTATTTCCAAAGGAAAATCATTACCAAGGTATGCAATACGATTAAAATTAACTTTTGTCAGTATTATATCTTTTTGAATATTAGTATCGCCAAGTGCAATAGTATAAACAGGAAACATAATTTTTCCGGATGAATACAAGGGATTTAATCCTTTATTATAAATCCCATCACTTGCCATGATAACTGCCCCAACATTCCTGTTTGAATAGCGGGTAAGCAATTCATCAAATAATGATGCAATATCAGTTTGTTTATCAGAAAAGGTATTTGAGAGATCATTAGAAATTTTATCACCGAATGAATAGGTTCTTACCTCATATTCTTTATTTAATTTATCAGTAAGATCTTTAATTTTTTTAACAT
Source organism: Bacteroidales bacterium (assembly GCA_021107685.1). Lineage (GTDB taxonomy): Bacteria > Bacteroidota > Bacteroidia > Bacteroidales > SMBSF39 > SMBSF39. The sequence continues at coordinate 10,746 of JAIOSH010000202.1, forward strand.
ATTCATCTTTATAAAATAATGAATCTTTAGTTGTTAAAATTGATTGCGAATTATCCTGTGCAATAATAATTACAGGCTTTTCACTTGTATGGAAAATGGTTTTTATTAATGGAGACAGCAATAAGAAAGCTATTAAGCTAATAGAAATAAAACGGAAAAAAGCCATAATTCTTAAAAGCCATAGAGAAAAATCATGACTTTTATCTTTATAATAAAGTATAGCTGAATATAATATTCCTAATGCTAAACAAAATATTATAAACCAAAACGGATATTCGGTAATGATGCTAAAATTCAATTTTAAATAAAATTATTATTGTTAAATATTGTGTTATCGTGTTATAATTAGTGCCTTAACGAAAACGTTGTTTCTTGTTATTTCGACTGAAGGGAGAAATCTACATCAATCTGTATGTCATGGCTTGAGATTTCTCCCTTCGGTCGAAATGAGAGTTTTGAATGGTTTTCGTGCAGGCACTAAGTATGCATACCACCGCAAACACTAATAACCTGTCCTGTAACGTAATCCGACAGATCAGAAGCCAAGAATAATGCAATATTTGCAACATCATCGGTTTTCCCTGCTCTTTTTAGAGGAATATCATTTATCCAGACTTCTCTGACATCTTCGGGTAACTTAGCTGTCATTTCAGTTTCAATAAAACCGGGAGCAATGGCATTACAGCGTATATTTCTGGAACCTAATTCCTGAGCAATTGACTTTGTAAAACCAATAAGACCTGCTTTTGATGCTGAATAATTTGACTGACCTGCATTACCTTCTATTCCTACAACTGAGCTCATATTAATAATTGAACCCGAACGTTGCTTTAACATTATACGCTGAACAGCTTTAGTTAAATTAAATACTGATTTCAGATTAACTTTTATAACCAGATCCCAATCCTGCTCCGACAGACGCAATAAAAGGTTATCCCTTGTTATTCCTGCATTATTGACTAATATGTCAATTTTCCCGAAATCATTTAAAACATTATTTATTAATTTTTCACTTTCTTCAAAAGAACCGGCATCCGAAGCATATCCTTTAACCTTAACACCAAATTCTTTTATTTGATTTTCAAGACTCGCAGCTTGTTCATCATATTTAATATCAGAAAAAGCCACATTAGCACCTTCACGTGCATATTTAAGAGCAATTGACCTGCCAATACCCCTTGATGCTCCTGTTATTAATGCTGTTTTACCTTCTATTAATTTCATAATTCATAATTTTAAATTTTGCCAAAGATAGAAAATTATATTACAATAATTTTTTCTGCTTCGCAGAAATTTTATATTCTTACTTATTGTAAAATTAATTTGGACTTCATAATTATTACAAATTCACAATGTTAAAAATTCAAAATTGTTAGTTTTTTATATGTTATTATTTAATAATGTTATGGGGGATTTTGCACTTATGATTATCATGCTGCTTCGTTTTTTTCTTTTTTTAGGGACAACATTGTCAAAAGCAAGGTACATGAACTCGGTACAAAATGGAATATTGAGACTCTAAATTTTATTGTTGAACCCTTTCAGGGTTCTGTTTTAAATACTTTTTTATTTTCCCTGTACTTTGTACAGGGCTATTCATGTTCAATCCCTATCGGGATTGTGCAATATATCTCATACATAAGCAAACCACGAAGTTTACCCTACACTTTGTACAGGAATTTTCGTGTTCAATCCCTATCGGGATTGTGCAATAAATTTCATACATGAGCAAACCACGAAGTGATTAAACGTGAATAACCACAGGAGAAACCTGTGGACAAAAGGTAAAAATCACATTACAGAACCCTGAAAGGGTTCAACAAATTGAGGCTAAATATTTTTCCTTCCTTTATTGCATAACCATTGAATTTGTAATTATTATTTAAATTATGGATATTTATTTAAATTTGCAATATGGAATTTCAATTAACATCGGAATTTAAACCTACCGGCGACCAGCCCGAAGCTATTAAACAATTAGTTGAAGGTATAAAAAGAGGTGATCTGTATCAGACTCTTTTAGGAGTTACAGGTTCAGGAAAAACATTTACAATTGCAAATGTTCTTCAGGAAGTAAAATGCCCTGCATTAGTATTAAGTCATAATAAAACTTTAGCCGCACAATTATATGGTGAATTCAAACAATTTTTCCCAAATAATGCCGTAGAGTATTTTGTTTCATATTATGATTATTACCAGCCCGAAGCATATATACCCGTTACAAATACATATATTGAAAAAGACCTCTCAATTAACGATGAGATTGAAAAACTTCGCCTGAGCGCTTCTTCCTCCCTTCTTTCAGGCAGAAGGGATATTATTGTAGTAGCTTCTGTTTCATGTATCTATGGAATAGGAAACCCTGATGATTTTAATAATAATGTTATAAGTATCAAAAAAGGCGATATTATCAGTCGTAATAAACTACTGCTTTCTTTTGTCAATAGCTTATATTCAAGAACAGAAGCCGATTTTACGAGGGGAAATTTCAGGGTAAAAGGTGATACTGTTGATATTTTCCCTGCTTATGCCGATTTTGCTTATCGTATTTTTTTCTGGGGCGATGAAATTGAATCAATAGAATCATTTGAACCTGATAAGGGTTACAAAATTGAAGACTTTGACAG